>DASWQX010001011.1:0-2921 GCA_036403495.1 Thermoanaerobaculia bacterium | reverse complement strand
CCAGGCAGACGAACGAGATGAAGGCTTCGATCATCTCCATGCCATCCCATTCTACATATTCACTCCATAATGCTCGCGCAGACTGGCCGGCAGAAAGGAGGATTCATCCTCATGAACAAGAGCATTCGCTGGCCCGTCGTCCTCGCCGTCCTGCTGCTCGCCGCCGGAGTCGGCTTCTGGGCCTACCAGGCGGGCGTGGCGCACGGCATCGAGCAGAGCGGCAAGATCGTCTTTGCCGCTCCCACCGCTCCGGTCGCCCCCGCTCCCGGGGCGTACCCGTATCCCTATCCGTATCCTTACTATGGCTGGCACGGACCCTTCGGCCACGGATACTTTTTCGGGCCTCTCCTCTTCCTCATCTTCGGGCTCGTCGTCGCCCGCGTCATCCTCCGCGGCCTGTTCTGGCGCCGCGCCGGGTACGGTCTCTACGGCGCCCCCTTCTACGGAGGATATGGAGGAGGATACGGCGGCTGCGGTCCGCGCGGCCGCTTCGAGGAGTGGCATCGCCAGGCTCACGGTCAGCCTCCCGGGCCTGAGACCGGTGCCCCACCGGCGGAAGGGGTGAACGGGCGGTGAAGACCATCCTGGTCGTCGATGACGAGCCGCGGATCGCCGGGATCGCGCGCGATTACCTGCGACTCGCCGGCTTCGACGTGATCGTCGCCGGCGACGGCGTCCGCGCGCTGGAAGCGGCGCGCGGGCGCCATCCCGACCTCGTGGTGCTCGACCTCGGGCTCCCCGGCCTCGACGGCATGGAGGTGACGCGCGCCCTGCGGCGGGACTCGGACGTGCCGATCATCATGCTGACCGCCCGGGTCGAGGAGGACGACCGGCTGCAGGGGCTGGAGGTCGGCGCCGACGACTACGTCACCAAGCCGTTCAGCCCGCGCGAGCTGGTGGCCCGCGTCCGCGCGGTGCTGCGGCGGAGCGAGGGGCGGCACGTCGACGGCGACCTCCTGCGCGTCTCGGATCTGGTCGTCGACGTCGCCCGGATGAGCGTGCGCCGGGGCGGCGAGCCGGTCGACCTCACCCCCACCGAGCTCCAGATCCTCGCCACCCTCGCCCGCCACCCCGGCCGGGTCTTCACCCGCGCCCAGTTGCTCGACGCCGCGCGCGGCACCGACGCCGAGGCATACGATCGCGCCATCGACAGCCACGTGAAGAACATCCGCCGCAAGCTCGAGCCCGACCCCCACGCGCCGCGCTATCTGGAAACCGTGTACGGCCTCGGCTACCGGCTGGTGGACGAATGACGGAGCGCGACCGGCCGCCGTCCTGGCCACCCTGGCGACCACGCGGCGCGCCCCCCTTCGCCTTCCGCCGCCGCCGGCCGCCCCACTTCGTGCGGCGCCTGGGCTGCGCCTTCGCGGCGCTCATCGCCCTGGCCGCCCTGGGGGCCAGCACCCTCGCCTCGCTCTTCTGGCGCTCGCCGCAGCGGACGACCGCCATCTCGGTGGTCGCCTTCACGCTGGCCGTGACGCTCGGCCTGGCCTTCCGGCGCACCATCGGCCGCGTCGGCGGCGCGTTCGCCGAGCAGACTCGCCTGCGCCGCCAGCTCATGGCCGACGTCGCCCACGAGCTGCGGACACCGTTGGCCATCCTGCAAGGGCGCATCGAAGGGCTGCTCGACGGCGTCTACCCGCGCGACGAAAGCCACCTCGGCGAGCTCCTCGACCAGACCCGCCACCTCTCGCGTCTGGTCGACGACCTGGGCACCCTGGCGCACGCCGAGGCCGGCGCCCTCGAGCTGCGCCTGGAGACCGTCGACCTCGGCGACCTCGTCCGCGACACCGCGGCAGTGCTGCCGCGGCCCATCGACGTCCAGACGCCCGCGGACCTCCCCGCCGTCGAGGCCGACCCGGTGCGCATCCGCCAGGTGCTGCTCAACCTGCTCGCGAACGCCCTCCGCCACACCCCGGCGGAGGGCACCATCTCCGTCGAAATCCAGACCGGGCCGCAGCAGATCCTGATCCGCGTCCGCGATACCGGCTCCGGCATCGCGCCGGAGGACCTGCCGCGCATCTTCGAGCGCTTCCAGAAAGGGAGCGGCTCGGGCGGCTCCGGCCTCGGCCTCGCCATCGCCCGCAAGCTGGTGCTGGCGCACGGCGGCACCATCGGCATCGAGAGCACGCCGGGACAGGGCACCGAGGTGACGGTGTCCCTGCCCCGCTGACCGCCAGCCGATCCGTCCGCTCGAATCGCCTGGCAGTTGGCTCCATTTTCAGAAGCCGGATTCAGTTGTCAAAGAACCCAACCCCGCCGGCGTCCCCCGAAAGCTCCGCCGCGAGCCTCATTCCCCACCCTTCACATCGCATTCCCCACCCGCAACGTCGCGTTCCCCCTCCATCGCGTCCCGTTCTCTCCACGTTCCGCGGCGCGAAGGCCTCGCAACGGCACGTTCCCCACCCTTCACGCTCCATAACGGCCGGGGAACGCCACGTTCCCCCCATCGAACGCCATCCGACAAGGGGGGAACGGGACGCGACGATCTCGTTCCGTTACGCGCATACCAGGGAACAGAGCGTGATGAACGGAGAACGTCACATTCTCCCTGGGGAACGCCGCGTTCCCCCTCCTTCACGTTGCATTCCCCAGAGGGAACGCGGCGCGATCGCCGGGGAGTGCAGCGTGAAGAGCACATCCCGCGCTCCCAAGCCCCCCATCCCACCCAGCCGCCAGCCTCTGTACCCTGGTCGCACCGGGCTTGACAAGCCCTCCGGCGTCCTCTATTATATGCACATCGCAACCGTCTGTCCAGAGGCTCCTCCCGAGGAGTCTCTGGAGACGGCGCAGGGGCCAGGGACTTCTACGGATCGCGGGACTCCGCCGTCGCATCAGGCGTCGAGGCCTTCGCCCGGGAGTCCCCGGAGAAATGGCCCGAGCTCTTTGACAATCGAAGTACCTGAGCCGAGGGAACGGTA
>DASWQX010001010.1:0-3155 GCA_036403495.1 Thermoanaerobaculia bacterium | reverse complement strand
CCTCGGGCGCTACGGCCGCGAGAAGCTGGCGCTGGCGCGGGAGCTGGACGGCTTGATCCCGCCGGTCGCCGCCCTGCGCCACGGCTTCCTCGCCGGTCCCTGGCTGGAGGACGCGCGTCCCCTGCCGCTCGTCCCCGACATCGACCGCCGGGTGCTGCTCGACGCCGTCGCCACGTACCTCGGCCGCCGGGCGCGGCTGCCGGCCGGTTCGAGGCCGCGCGGCGCCACGCCGGACCGCCTGTTCGAGATGCTCTCCCACAATGCCGGCAAGGCCCTGGGCACGGACGCCGCCGAGGCCCTGGAGGTCTGGTGCCGCCGGACCCTTGAGCTCGCGCGCCGGGAGCGCCCCGTCCTCACCGACAACAAGCCGCACGCCTGGGAGTGGCTGGTGCTGCCGGACGGGTGCATCCTCAAGGCCGACGCCCTCGACCACGCTCAGGGCAACGACCTCGTCGGGCCGCAGGACATCGCGTGGGACGTGGCCGGCGCCGCCGTCGAGCTCGGCCTGGACGAGGACGAGCGCGGCCGGCTCGCCGGCGCGGTCGGCGCCGATCCGCTCCAGCTCGGTTTCTACACCCTCGCCTATCTCGCCTTCCAGCTCGGCCGCCACACCCTCGCCGCCGAGGCGCTGGAACCGGGAGCGCCCGAGGAGTCGGCGCGGATGCGCGCCGCGGTGGAGACCTACGCCGGGAGCCTCCGGCAGAAGATCGAGGAATAGGAGGGACCGGAGGGGGTGGCGCCGCATCCGCCCCCTCCGGCTGGGTCCATCGATTGTCAAAGAGCCCACTGTCCGTGCCTCAGGGCTGGACATTTTCCAATGATGTACATATGATGGCCTGCCTTGAGGCTGCTGTCAAGCCTAGAGGCGCCTTCGAGCTCTGTTCTCTCCTCGTTCCATAGCGTGGTCGATAGGGAACGCGCCGTTCCCCCTCGTTCGCATTGCATTCCCCGGGGGGAACGTGACGTGACGGGTAATGTGCATGACGCGAGAAGGAGGGAACGTCGCGTTCCCCCTCGCTTCGAGCGCATTCCCCAGGCGTCAAGCGGCGTTGCAAGGGCTTCTCGGGACGCGTTGGATGGGGACTGCAACGTTTCCCCCGCTCACGGCGCATTCCCCCGAAGGAACGTGGCGTGGACGGCGGGGAACGCCACGCGAAGGGCTCGACACGGGACGCGACGAACGGGAAACACGGCCTGACGGGTGGGGAACGCGGCGCGAAGCCGTTCTTTGAAAACTGAATCCAAAGGTCACCCCGCGCGGGTGGCCTCAAGGCTCCTCCGCTTCGGGGCGGCGGAGGGGCCTCATTCCTCTTCCCAGTGCGCGCGGAACGCCGCGACCGCCGCCAGCGTCTCCTCGTAGTCGCCGCGGAAGCAGACCGCCCGGTCGTCCACGAAGACGTGGGCGGCGGGCTTGCGGTCGGTCACCTCGGAGACCCAGCGGTCGAGGCCGTGCTCCGCGAGCCAGC
Source organism: Thermoanaerobaculia bacterium (assembly GCA_036403495.1). Lineage (GTDB taxonomy): Bacteria > Acidobacteriota > Thermoanaerobaculia > Multivoradales > UBA5704 > DATARR01. The sequence continues at coordinate 1,689 of DASWQX010001010.1, read as the reverse complement.
TCCGAGCGTCGTCCGCCCAGCGGGTGGTGAAGACGATCACCCGGAACCCCCGCTCGTCGAGCCGGCGCAGGAACTCGTCCGCTCCCGGCCGCGGCGGGTCCCAGTGCTTCTCGTGGCGCCAGCCGGTGTAGCTGTCGAGCACGCCGTTGAGGTCGACGCAGACGATGGGGCGGGGATCGTTCATGGACACGATTTTGCATCAAAACGGGCATGCTTCAAGGGAGAACCTGAATGAGCCAGAAGGGCGTTCACATCGAGCCGGCGGAGGGAAAGCTGGGAGTGCTGCTGGTGGGGCTGGGAGCGGTCTCGACGACGCTCATCGCCGGCGTCGAGGCGGTCAAACAGGGGCTGGGCAAGCCGATCGGCTCGGTGACGCAGATGGGCACCATCCGCCTCGGCAAGCGGACCGACAACCGGGTGCCCCGCATCCAGGACTTCGTGCCGCTGGCGAAGCTCGACGACCTCGTCTTCGGCGCCTGGGACATCTTCCCCGACGACGCCTACGAGGCCGCCTGCGAGGCGAACGTCCTCGAGCGGAGCCTGCTCGATCCGCTCCGCCCGGTCCTGGAAGCGGTCCGGCCGATGAAAGGGGTGTTCGATCCCCGCTACGTCAAGCGCTTGCACGGGACGTACGTCAAGGAAGGGACCAAGTGGGAGCTCGCGCGGCAACTCGTCGACGAGATCGAGGCCTTCCAGCGCCAGCGCGGCGTCGACCGCTCGGTGATGGTCTGGTGCGGCTCGACCGAGATCCACATGGCCCCGTCGGCGGTCCACGCGACGCTCGACGCCTTCGAGGCCGGGCTGCGGGAGAACGACGACGAGATTTCGGCGAGCATGATCTACGCCTACGCCGCCCTCTCGCTCGGCATCCCCTTCGCCAACGGCGCCCCCAACCTGACGCTCGACGTGCCGGCGCTGCGCGAGCTGGCCGCCCGCAAGCGGGTCCCCGTCTGCGGCAAGGACTTCAAGACCGGCCAGACGCTGATGAAGACCATCCTCGCCCCTGGCCTGAAGGCGCGCATGCTCGGCCTCCAGGGGTGGTTCTCGACCAACATCCTCGGCAACCGCGACGGCGAGGTGCTCGACGATCCCGACTGCTTCAAGACCAAGGAGGTCAGCAAGCTCTCGGTGCTGGAGCACATCCTCCAGCCCCACCTCTACCCCGACCTCTACCAGGGGTTCCACCACCAGGTGCGGATCAACTATTACCCCCCCCGCGGCGACAACAAGGAGGGGTGGGATGCCCTCGACATCTTCGGCTGGCTCGGCTACCCGATGCAGATCAAGATCGACTTCATGTGCCGCGACAGCATCCTCGCCGCGCCGCTGGTGCTCGACCTCGCCCTCTTCCTCGACCTCGCCCGCCGCGCCGGCATGCACGGCGTCCAGGAATGGCTCTCCTTCTACTTCAAGAGCCCGATGACGCTCCCCCAGCTCTACCCGGAGCACGACCTGTTCATCCAGCAGATGAAGATGAAGAACACGCTCCGGTATCTGATGGGCGAGGAGCAGATCACTCACCTGGGGCTGGACTACTACGCGGAGGATTGATACGCGGAGGACGGAGGCCCCGCCCGGGCATGAATCCACCCGCTGATACACATCTCATCGTGATATCGCGACGTCGAGAGTTGTTGAAGACCGAAACGACCTCGCCGCTGCGGAGACGACCCGCCGTCCCCGTGGCCT
>DASWQX010001009.1:0-3310 GCA_036403495.1 Thermoanaerobaculia bacterium | reverse complement strand
CGATGCTCGCGTTCCATGAATTGAACGACGTTGCCCAAATTGTCGCCGTGGATGTTGAGGTGCTTCTGCGGCCCGGCTTGAGGCAAACTGCGCGCCGCGTCAGGTGTGAAGTAGCTGAGGTACCAACTCTGAATGAAGTTGCGGAACCGTGTAATGCGTGGGTGCTCTTTGAGGGCGCCGAGAGTCGCGATTCCGAGCTTGCGGTTATCTGTAAGCTCTACGGGCACTTTTCCGGCGTCTTCACCTTCCAGGTTGTCCTCTCCGGCCCAAGCCTCCCCTTTTCCATTGCGAAGCTTGAGGAAAGAGTATGGATGTCCCTTCGAACTCTGACCTTTTCGGCGCTGACGCAGTCGCTCCTCAGTGACATATGGACGGCCCTTTTCGTCCTGCGCTATAGAAAGTTCATAGGTAATCGGACGCTCATTCTTATTCTCCCGATAGTAGACTTCAAATCCAATTGTGCCTGGATCCCCGGCCGAGATGAGCCGCGCGAATCCGCCGCGCTCACGCGCATCACAAGCTTCCTCAACGCCGAGCGAGAGGCAGTCAGAGAGAAAGCCAAATGCGTCGAAGAGGGTGCTTTTTCCCGAACCGTTTTTGCCGATCACCGCGACCAGAGGGGTTAGCGCAGCTTGATCGCGCTTGTTCCACAGTCGTCCAAGGGTGAGATCCCTCAACGCACGGTATCCTTGAACCCGAATTCCTTCTATGAGTGGCATCTTCTAGTCCTCTCCAAGCCACCTGCTCACGAGATATCGTACCTTGGCTCCCGACTCCGCCCCTGAAGGGCTGAAGCTGCGAAGTACCCTTGTAACATGTCCCGCCCCATCCCGCACGCTCACCGTAAACACCGGCCGCTCCTCCAGCCGCACCTTTCGCGGCAGAACCAAGCGTAGCAAGGCTCCCTCGGGATCGATCGGGTGTTTCGCGGCCAGGTTCGCTCCTGCCGCGAAGGGCCCCAGGCGGAGGTTGCAGGTGACGGTCAAGCTTCCGGGGACGACGCCGCTTTCGGTGTCGAAGGCGGAGAGCTCCAGGGTGTCGAGGCCTCCGGCGGCGCGGGCTTGCGCGACGGTGGGGCGCAGGACGAGGGTGGGGCGGAGATCGTCTTCCAGGAAGCCCCAGGGGATGCCGAGGTCGATGGGGGCTCCGAGGTCGATCCAGCGGGCGAGGGTCAGCTTCTCCTCAGGCGACATGCCGGGCACGCCGATGCCGGCGGGGTGGGCGGTCGAGGGGATGAAGTCGAGATCGTCGCCGCGGGCTTCGTTCGTGCGGCCGTCCAGGCGCTCTCCCCAGACTTTCCACATCAGCAGGCTCTGCCGGGACTGAAAGCCTCGCAGGTAGCGGGTGAGTTGCGGCGTATACCACTGCGCCTCGCCGCTGGGTGGCGGTGGTGAGGTTTCGGCGAAGGTGTCGAGCACGAGGCGGAAATAGGGGCCGGGATAGGAGACGCCGTCGTGATCGATTCTCGGAGTCGAGCGGGCCAGGGGCAGGCCGGCGGCCGGGCTCGGGCCGCTGTGGCAGGAGGCGCAGCGGCGCTCGAGGATCGGCTCGACGTCGCGGGTCCATTCCACGGTCATCTGATGGGACGCGATCGTGCGCACTCCGGTCGCGCCGGAGCGGGGGAGGGCGAGCAGCGGCGTCGTACGGGCGAGGTCGGGGATGGCGTAGGTCGGCCGCGCGGCCGCGGTGCTGTCGAAATCGATCGGTTCCTTGCTGTGGGCGTGGCAGCCGCCGCAGTCGTAGCGCGCCTCGCCGGGGCGCACCTGATGCCAGGTCTGGGCCATGTTGAGCACCATGCCCCGGCGGTCGAGCGTCTGGAGGGTGAGCGAGACGTCGGCCGGGACGCGGGCGAGAAAGCTGGTGTCCTCTTCCGAGGTGCCGTCCGGCCGCGCGACGCGGGGCGCTCCCGGCTTGCGCACCGGGATCTCGCCGAGGATACGCATCCGCTCGCCGCCGACGACATAAAAGTTGCGGCGATTGTTGGGATAGCTGCGATCGGTGGCCGGGATCTGCAGGAGGACCCGCACCGCCCAGACGTCGTCGTCCGTATACACCCCTGAATCGCTCCCCTGGCGGACCCAGCGGAACGGCGCCTCGTCGCCGCTGTTGAACGGGTCGCGGTCCTCGAAGTAGCGGCCGAGCGAGGGGGTGGTGTCGCGCCAGAGGAGCGACGCGCTGCCGAGGAGGCCGAAGGGCTCGCCAGGGGTCAGCCGATCGGCGCGGACGGCGTCGTCCGTGGGCGCCGGCCAGGGGGCGGGGCCGGCAACGCCGTAGAGCTGGCGCCAGGTCACCACCGGCCGCGGCCACTGGAGATTGAAGCCGTCCTCGGCGACGACGGTGACGAGCTCGGGCGGCCGTCCGGGCTGGCCGGCCGGCGGGATCGGGATCGGCGCGGCGCCGGGGAATCGGACGATCTCGGCGTGGTAGCGCGGAAAGGCCGTGCCGATCGAGGCATAGATCCCGTTCGAATTCGCCGGTCCGGGCGCGTAGACGGCGAGGAGGTCGGCGCGATTGGGATCGCCGGTCGCGCTGGGCGCCGCCGCCGGATGAGTGAATTTGCCGCGGCGGTCCGCGCCGGCGCAGGGGGACGGGCTGTCGATCCCTGAAGAGGCGTAGGCGTCGGTCTCCCAACCCGGACAAGGCGCGGGGAAATCCTGCGGCGTGGTGAACGGGGTGAGCCGGACCTGTCCGATGCGCTGGAAAGGGATCTGCCCTTCGTCGCCGTCCGCGAACGTGGCGTCGGGGCTGCCGAAGTCGGGTCCCGGCGGATTCAGCGGATAGCGGACGAGGTCGCCGAAACCGTTGTTGTTGAGGTTGTAATAGCGGGTGACGACGAGATCGCCGCCGGGCATCTGCGTCACGAAATGATGGACGAGATTGGGCTCGGAGAATCCCGAGAGACTGTTCCAGCCGCGGCCGTCGGGACCGACGATCCAGAGCGGGAACTGGCGGCTGTCGCGCAGGCCGTGCTCCTCCCAGCTCGAGAAGGCGATGCGGCCGTCGAGGAGCACCTGCGGATGGAGGGCCATGGCGAGGTTGAAATGGCCGATCTGCTCGACGTTGGCGCCGTCCTGATCCATGGCGAAGAGCTGCATCGTCCGCTGGCCGCTGTTGAGCTCGCGGGGCGGCACGAAATTGTTTCGATTGGAGGTGAAGACGATGCGGCCGCCGGGCGCCCAGGTGCCGCCGGTGTTGAAGACGCCGATGCGCGGATGGTTGCCGCGCGGGCTGCCGGGGACGAAGCTGGCGCCGTTGCCGGTGTTCGGCGTCAGCGTCTGCGTGGTGAGGCGCACGAGTTGTCCCGTGGTCA
>DASWQX010001008.1:0-4890 GCA_036403495.1 Thermoanaerobaculia bacterium | reverse complement strand
TGTCGTGGCGGGCCCTGGGCACCGGGAACGAGTAGCCGATGCCGCGCTCGGTCACCACGTAGCGGGGGGCGTCCGGCCGCGGCTCGATCTTGCGGCGCAGGCGGTGGACGTGGACGCGCAGGGTGTCCTCGAACACCTCCTGGTTGGGCCAGATGCGGCCGAGCAGGTGGGCGTTCGTCTGCGCCCGGCCGGCGCCTTTCATCAGCAGGTAGAGGAGCTTGCTCTCGATCGGTCCGAGCGGCACTTCCTGGCCGTCGAGGATCGCCCGCTGGTGGACGAAGTCGACGCTGAGGCTGGCATCCACCGCCGTCACCGGTTCCAGCAGGTACGCGAAGTCGCCAATGCGCCGCAGCACGCGCCTGGCGCGCGCCACCAGCTCGCGGGGATCGAAAGGTTTTACCATGTAGTCCTCGGCGAAACGCTCAATCGCGTCGATGAGCGTCTCCTTGGTGTGCACCGAGGTCAGGATGAACAGCGGCACGTCGCTCCACTCCTTGATCTGGCGGCAGAGGTCGAGCCCGCCCATGCCGGGCATCAGGAGGTCGATCACGGCCAGGTGCGGGAGCCCCTTGCGGCGGAGCAGCTCCAGGCCCGCTTCGCCGGAGGGGGCGGACCACACTTCGAAACCGGCCAGGGAGAGCGCTCTCTCCTCCACCATCAGGATGGCGGGGTCGTCGTCGACGGTCAGCACTCTGAAAGTCATTTCCGCTCTCGACAAAGTTTCATGCGAATTCTGGACCGGGCAGCCTGCGGATTATACCCGCAACGGCGGCCCGGACCCGAGGATCTCCCGATCGATGGCGGCGATGACGATCTCGGCTGAAATCGACAGCGACGATCGTGCCCTTCCCGTGCCGGTGCCGGCGGGCGCCCCGGCGGCGCGCCCCCGGCCGCTGGTGCTGGCCGCGGACGACGACCCGGCGTACCTCCTGCTGCTGGAGAAGCTGCTGCGGCGCCTCGGCTGCGACCTGCTGCACGGGCGGGACGGCTGGGAGGCGCTGGTCCTCTTCCGCCTCCACCGCCCCGACCTGGTGATCCTCGACATCGCGATGCCGGGGATCGACGGGGTCGCGGTGTGCCACGAGATCAAGAGCGATCCGACGTCGCGGCTGACGCCGGTGATCCTGATCAGCACCTCGGCGGGGAGCGAGGACCACCTGCGCGGGATCGCGGCCGGCGCCGACGACTTCTTCCCCAAGCCGGTCAACCCGGAGCGGCTGGCCGCGCGGGTTAGGGCGCTCACCGACCGCAAGGCCTTCACCGACGAGCTGGAGGCGGCGGAGACGGTGCTGTTCAGCCTCGCCCTGGCGGTGGAGAGCCGGGACGCCACCACGGCCGGGCATTGCCACCGCCTGGCCGCGCTCGCCTCCCGGCTGGGGGCTCGGCTGGGACTGGAGGAGCCCGAGGTCCGCGCGCTCCGGCGGGCCGGCATGCTGCACGACATCGGCAAGGTCAGCATCCCCGACTCCATCCTGCTCAAGGCCGGACCGCTGACCGAGGCCGAGCGGCTGGTGATGGAGCAGCACCCGCTGATCGGGGAGCGGATCTGCCAGCCGCTGCGGACGCTCCGGCTGGTCTTGCCGATCATCCGGCATCATCACGAGCGGCTCGACGGCCGGGGGTATCCGGACCGGCTGCACGGCGACGAGATCCCGCAGACCGCCCGCGTTCTCCAGGTGGTCGACATCTATGACGCGCTGACCTCGAACCGCCCATACCGCGCCGCGATGGACCCGGAGACGGCGTTCGCGGTCATGCAGGCCGAAGTGCGGGACCGCCGGCTGGATCCGGATGCTTTCACCGGGCTCCGCCGGATGCTGGCCGAGAAGGAGGCGGAGGTCTGTGCTCCGGACCGCCCTGATTCGCCCGCCCAGGAATCGCCCGGTGCGCCATGAGTGACCCCGTCGGGCCGCTGAGCCTCGGTTTCCTGGTCCTGACCGTCCTCATCTTCGGTATCGACGCGGTGCGGGCGCGCCGGCTCGTGCGCGGCCTGCGGCGCGACGCGGCGGAGCGGCAGCGCGAGAGGCTCGCCGAAGCGGCCGAGCACCGGCGGGCCGCCGAGGCGCTGCGTGACAGCGAGGCCCGCTTCCGCAACCTGTTCGAGAACGGCCTCGGGTTCATCTGCATCCACGACCTCGAGGGGCGGCTGCTGAACGTCAATCCGGCGGCGGCCGGAGCGCTCGGCTTCACCGTCGAGGAGCTGACCGGCACCAACCTCCGGGACCTCCTGGCGCCGGCGGTCCGCGCCGGTTTCTCCGCCTATCTGGAGGGTCTCCGGCAGGGACGGAGCGCCGGCGGCACCACCGCCGACGGGCTGATGCGCCTGCTCACCCGCACCGGGGAGGAGCGGGTGTGGATGTACCGCAACGCGGTCCAGACCTCCCCCTCCGAGCCCCCTTACGTGCTCGGCTTCGCCTTCGACGTCACCGCCTCCAGGGCGGCGAGCGAGGCGCTGGTCGCCAGCGAGCGCCGGCGCCACGGTCATCTCGAACAGATCCAGCAGCAGAACCTGGAGCTCGAGATCCGCCGCCAGGAGGCGGTGCGCGCCAACCGGCTGAAGAGCGAGTTCCTGGCCACCATGAGCCACGAGCTGCGGACGCCGCTCAACGCCATCCTCGGCTTCTCCGAGCTGCTCGCGGAGGACCCCGCCACCCCGCTACGCGGCCAGCAGGGGTTCCATCTCGGGTTCGTCCGCCAGGCCGCCGAGCACCTGCTGCGGCTGATCGACGACATCCTCGACCTGTCGAAGATCGAGGCCGGACGGCTGAAGCTGACGCCGGAGCGGCTGCTGGTCTCCGGGCTGCTGGCGGAGGTGCTGTCCACCCTGGCGCCGCTGGCGGCGCAGAAGAGGATCGCCCTCGGCCAGCGCGTGCCGGATGACCTGACGGTCTTCGCCGACCGCCTCCACCTCAAACAGATCCTCTTCAACCTGCTCAGCAACGCGGTCAAGTTCACCCCTCCCGAGGGGACCATCACGGTGGCGGGGGCGCGCGAGGAGGGCCATGCGCTGCTGTCGGTCGGCAACACCGGCTCGGCGATCGACCCGGCGGAGCAGGAGGCGATCTTCGACGAGTTCCAGCAGGCCCGGCAGGGCGCCGACGTCCACGAGGGCTCGGGGCTGGGGCTCGCCATCGTCCGGCGCCTGGTCGAGCAGCACGCGGGGAAGGTCTGGGTGGAGAGCTCGCCCGGCGCCGGCACCACCTTCGTCGTCCTGCTCCCCGACCCCCTGGAGCGCCCCGCCGCCGCTCCGGCGCCCAGCCTGCCGCTGGCGCAGCGGGCCACGGGGGAGCCGGCGATCCTCCTGGTCAGCGACGACGCGGAGGCCTCCAGACGCTGGGCCGAGGCGCTCCGGCGGCAGCGGTTCACCGTGCGGGCGGTGAGCTGCGACGGCGAGGCGCTCCCCTGGATCGAGCGCGCCGAGCCGCAGCTAACGATCCTCGACCTCGCCAGCACGGGGTGGCGCGGCGCCCGGCTGCTCAACGCGCTGCGGACGGACGGCGACGCCTTCCGGCCGCTGATCCTGGCGCTCGTGTCCGACCCGGCCGGCCGGCGGCCGGCCCTGCTCGCCGGCGCGCACGGCTGCCTCGCCCTCCCCTTCGACGACGGCCTCCTGGTCGAGGCCTGCCGGCGGCGGATCGAGCCGCTCGATCCCCCGCGCGTGGTGCTGATCGTCGAGGCCGACCCCGAGCTCCAGCGGCTGCTGACCGAGCTGACGATCGGGGCCGGCTTCCGGCCGGTCGTGGTCGGCGGCGGCGTCGACGCCCTGCAGACGGCCGACCACATCCGGCCCCACGCCGTCATCCTCGACCTCGATCTCCCCGGCCTCGACGGCTACCAGACGATCGTCCGGCTGCGTTCGAACCCGGCCACGGCGAACCTCCCCGTGCTGGTGCTGGCCCGGCGGGGCGCCGACGCCGTCGAGACGCAGGCGTTCAGCGGTCCGACGCGGCTGCTCTGGCTGCCGGAGGACGACTGGCGGGACTTCGGGGCCGAGATCCAACGGACCGTCGACGCCGAGCGCTGGCGGCTGCCGGTCGCCAGTTGAGCACGGGTGAGACACCGCGGATGCAACGCCAGATCCTGATCGCCGAGGACGATCCCGCCAGCTCGATCCTGCTCACCGAGCTGCTCACCCGCTGGGGTTACGGCGTGCTGGTGGCGGCCAACGGGCGAGAGGCGCTCGACCTGCTGGCCGCCCGCCCCGTCGACCTCCTGCTGCTCGATCTCCAGATGCCGGTCCTGGACGGCTTCGCCACCCTCGCCGCGGTGCGCGGCAACCGCGCCTGGGCGCACCTGCCGGCGATCGCCCTCACCGCCTTCGCCATGCGCGAGGACCGCGACCGCATCCTCGCCGCCGGCTTCGATCACCACCTCACCAAGCCCGTCCACTTCGCGCAGCTCCGGCTGACTCTCGCCGCGGCACTGCCCGAGCCGTGATGGATGTCATTCAAGATATCGAAGCGGGCACATAGGTTGCTTGCTCCGAACGTGATGATGGCCCATGGCAGACCATTTGGGGACCCCCCGTTCCCAACCGACAGCCCCACCCCGGGGGGACGGTTGACGGACGAGGAGCGCGCCACCATCCGCTCCGCGGCGGAGGCGGAGGGGTATTCCGAATCGTTCGCGGACCTCCTCTGCCGGTTCGCCGAGCTGATGGGCACCGAGGAGGTCCTCGGCGAGCTCAAGAAGCTGGAGCCCAAGGAGCCGGGGCGGTAGGGTCTACTTTGTCAGACTGCGAGCGCCCGCCCCCGCCCGGGCATAAATGCCCGGGCTACGTTGGAAACGAAAAGCCGGCTGAAGCCGGCTCCGAAGTCAGAGCCGCTCCTCCAGGAGCCGGGTTCACCCGGCTTTTCGGTTGAAGCGTAGCCCGGGCATTCATGCCCGGGC
>DASWQX010001007.1:0-9722 GCA_036403495.1 Thermoanaerobaculia bacterium | reverse complement strand
CTTGTCGGCATCGCCCACCGAGGCACCCGTCCGGTGGTCCTTCACCAGCCGGTAGGGGTGGAGCACGTAGCTGCGGATCTGGCTCCCCCAGGAGTTGTCCATCTTCTTGCCCTCGCGCTCGGCCTGCTCGGCGGCGCGCTTCTTCATCTCCAGGTCGTAGAGACGGGAGCGCAGGACCTTCATGGCCATGGCGCGGTTCTTGATCTGGCTGCGCTCGTTCTGGCAGGAGACCACGATGCCTGTGGGCAGGTGGGTCATGCGCACCGCCGACTCCGTCTTGTTGACGTGCTGGCCGCCGGCCCCGGAGGAGCGGAAGACGTCGATCCGCAGGTCCTTGTCGTTGACCTCGATCTCGATGTCGTCGTCGACCTCGGGGTAGACGTCGACCGAGGCGAACGAGGTGTGGCGCCGGGCCTGGAAGTCGTAAGGGCTGATCCGCACCAGGCGATGCACGCCGTGCTCGCTCTTCAGGTAGCCGTAGGCATAGGGGCCGCGGACGGCGAGCGTGGCGCTCTTGATCCCCGCCTCCTCGCCGTCCAGGCGGTCGAGCAGCTCGACCTCGTGGCCGTGCGCCTCGGCCCAGCGCAGGTACATGCGCAGCAGCATCTCGGCCCAGTCCTGCGACTCGGTGCCGCCGGCGCCGGGATGGATGGCGAGGATGGCGTTCTTGTCGTCGTCGGGGCCGGAGAGCTTGAGCTGCAGCTCGAGCTGGTTGAGCTCGCCTTCGAGGCGGGCCAGGAAGCGGTCGAACTCGGGGTCCGCCTCGCCCTCGGCGAGCAGCTCGCGCCAGGTGTCGAGCTCCTCGGTATCGGCGCGCAGGCGGTTCAGGGTCTCGACGCGCTTCTCGATCTCGCGGCGCTTCTGGAGGATGGCGGCGTTCTTCCCCGGGCTGTCCCAGAAGCCCGGCGTCTCCATCTGGTGGTCGATCTCGGCCAGCTCGCGCTCTAAGTCGGTGGCCTCAAAGATACCCCCGGAGGTTCGTGAGCTGTTCCCCCAGAGAGTCGATCTTCTGCTGTGTTTCGTAGGCGATCATGGTGGTGGGCTCCTTCGCGCGAAATATATCCCAAACGCCGCCGCCGCGAAGATCGAGCAGAGCGCCGGCACCAGCCAGGGGCAGCGGCTGAACGGCGTCAGCTCCCGGCTGCCGGTCACCCGCAGGCTGAGGACCCCCTCCTGGCCCACCCCGAGCTGCTGGCGCACCGAGCCGTCGGGAGCCACCCAGGCGGAGACGCCGGTGACCGCGGCCCGCAGCATCGCCCGGCGGTTCTCGGCGGCGCGGAAGCGGGCGGCCCGGAGGTGCTGCCAGGGCGCGGAGGTGTCGCCGTACCAGGCGTCGTTGGTGATCGAGATCAGGACCGTCGCCCCCTGCCGGACCAGGGTCGCGACCTCCTCGGGGAACACCACCTCGTAGCAGATCGCCATGCCGATCTTCTCGCCGTCCCAGGGGAGGAGGACCGCCTGGTCCGCCGGCCGGAACTCGCCGGCGTTGCGGGAGAGCTTGTCGATCCAGCCGAAGACGCCGCGGAAGGGGACGTACTCGCCGAAGGGGACGAGGTGGCGCTTGTCGTAGCGCGCCTCCGAGCCGGCCGGCGAGAGCAGGAAGGCGGAGTTGTAGAAGGCGTCGCCCACCGGCGCGATCGAGTTGAACAGCACGGTGCAGCCGCGGTCGACGAGACGGGCGAGGTCGGCGTCGAGCAGCGGCGAGCGGTGATAGCTGAACGGCCACTCCGCGCTCTCCGGCCAGACCACCAGCGAGCCCGGCTGGCAGGCCGCGAACGACTGCTCCATCAGCCGCCGGTGGTTGCGGAGCATCACCGCCTCGTCGTAGGTGACGAGGTTGGGGATGTTCGGTTGCAGCAGGCGCACGGCGTGGCCGAAACCCGCCGTCCGCTCCAGCTCGCGGGCGTCCTGGCGCAGGCTCCAGCGGCCGGCGAGCGGCAGCAGCAGGAGGGGGACGAGCAGGCCGAGCGCCGCCGGCTCCCAGCGCCGCCGCTGGATCGAGGCGGCCACCGCCGCGCTGGTGAGCACCACCAGGAACGAGATGCCGTAGGCGCCGATCCACGCCGAGAGCGGCAGCGCGCCCGGCACCGCGATCCACGAATAGGCGGCGAGGTTCCAGGGGAAGCCGCCGCCGAGGTAGGTGCGGAGCCATTCGAGCGCCACCCAGAGCGCCGGCAGCACCAGCAGCCGTCCGGCGCCCCACCGCCGCCAGATTTTTGAGCCCAGCCAGGCGAACAGCGCGTGGAAGAGGGCGAGGTAGCCGGCGAGCAGGCTGGTCAGCGCGATGGCGACCGGCAGGACGATGCCGCCGTAGGTCTGGAGCGTCGGCACGATCCAGTAGAGGCCGGTCATCCACGCCGCGTAGCCGTGCACCCAGCCGAGCCGCCCCGGGCGGGGCGACGAGAGGAGGAGGATTAGCGGCGCGAGAGCGATCCACGCCGCCATCGGGAAGGGCTCCCGGCCGAAGCAGAGCCCCCACAGGACGCCGCCGGCGGCGGCGAGGAGATAGCGGAGGAGAGGGCGGTTCATTGGAAACGTTTCGATCGGCCTTGGTGGCCTGCGACCTCACCCTCGTTCCCTCTCCTAAAGGAGAGGGAGGGCCCAACGGGGACCGCATCGCAGGAGCCCCCCTTCTCCTTTAGCTCTGTCAGCTCGGCGGGCCGAGCACATGGTGTGGAGGAACAAGTCGCCTTGTTCCTCAGGAGGAGAAGGGTAGGGGATGAGGTCGCAGGCCACGGAACGTCCCGCATTGTCGGGACTGAAACAAGCATGGCAGACGGCTACTCCGTCACCCAGGTATCCAGCTTGTACCCCTTGCGGACCTTGTCGGCGGTCTTCTGCGCCTCGTCGCGCGATTTGAAGGGCCCGACGCGCACGCGGTACATGGTGCGTCCGCCGCGCTCGATGGGGGAGAGGAAGGCCTTCTGGCCGCCGGCGACCAGCTTGGCGCGGATGCGGTCGGCTTGGGCCTGGTCGGCGGAGGAGAAGACCTGGATCACGTAGGACCCCTTCGGCACGGTGGCCGCCGCCGCCTTGCCCGTCTTCCCGGCCTTCGCGGTCTTGACCGGCTTGGCGGGAGCGGCTGGCGCAGTTGGCGCGGGTGTCGCTACCGGCTTGGTCGCCGCTTCGGCTGGAGGTTCCTGAGCGGCCGCGGCGGCTGCCGCCGCGGCACGCGCCTTGCGCCGTTCGCGCCGTGCCTCGGCGGGATCGGGAGCCGGGGCGGCGGGTTCCGCCGCGGGGCTTTGAGCCTGCGCCGGCGGCGCGGGCTCCTCCCGGGCGGCGGCGGGCGGCGGCGCCGCTGGCTTCTTCTTGACGCCGATATCCTCCAGCAGGGTGGTGCCCAGCGACGGGCGCGCCTCCTGGGGATCGGACTTTGTGGCGTCCGCCGCCTTCTTGTTCTTGTCGAAGAATTCGAGCTCCTCGAGGTTCTTCCCCTCCTTCGACTCGGGCGGCGGCGTGTTGCGGACGATCTGCTCCTGCGCGGCGCGGACGGAGCCCTCGCGGCCGATCCAGACGCCGGAGAAGAAGGCGCCGAGAAGGCAGGTCAACAGGACCACGAAGGCGACCACCACCTGGCGGTTGGTCAGGGCGATCTCGTAATAGCTCGGCTCGTGCGGTTCAGCCACGTCGGTTCAGGCTCCCACTGCTGGTCATTTCTTGAGGAAGGCTTGGAGGAACTCGACCGGGAACGGGAAGATGATCGTCGAGTTCTTTTCGGCCGAGATCTCCGTCAGCGTCTGCAGGTAGCGGAGCTGCAGGGTGGTCGAGTTCGCGGAGATGATCTCCGCCGCCTCGGCCAGCTTCACCGAGGCCTCGAGCTCGCCGGCCGCGTGGATGATCTTAGCGCGCTTCTCGCGCTCGGCCTCGGCCTGCCGCGCCATGGCGCGCTGCATGTCCGGCGGCAGGTCGACGTTCTTGACCTCCACCATCGACACCTTGATCCCCCAGGGGTCGGTGTGCTGGTCGATCATCTCCTGGAGCTTCAGGTTGAGCTTCTCGCGCTCGGTGAGGAGGTCGTCGAGGTCGACCTGGCCGAGCACTGAGCGGAGCGTCGTCTGCGCGAGCTGGCTGGTGGCGTAGAGGTAGTTCTGCACCGCGACGATGGCGCGCCCCGGATCGACGACGCGGAAGTAGACGATCGCGTTGACCTTCACCGACACGTTGTCCCGCGTGATGATGTCCTGCGACGGCACGTCGAGCACCACCGTCTGCAGCGACACCTTGATCATGGTTTCGAACGGCCAGAAGATCAGCACCAGGCCGGGACCCTTGGGCTGCGCGGACAGGCGGCCGAGCCAGAAGGTCACCGCGCGCTCGTACTCCTTGAGGATGTTGACCCATTTGAAGAACAGGAAGATTCCGATCACGACGATGGCGACGAATCCTAATTGCATAGGCTGAGAGCCCCTTCCCTTATCCGGCCGAAGGGCCGGCTCAAACGACGATTTCCCGGCGGTGGCGCACCGCCAGGGTGAGATTGCGCACCGCCACCACCTCGACCGGCTCCCCCGTCTCGACCCGCTCGTCGGCGACCGCGTCCCAGATCTCCCCCTGCACGAGCACCTTGCCGCGCGGATCGAGCGGCGAGCGGGCGATGCCGATCTCGTGGATCATCGCCTCGACCCCCGAGCGGACCGGCATGCGGCGGGCGCGCAGGGACATCCAGACCAGGAAGCCGACCACCGCCAGGGTGAACGCCGCGATCATGGCGATCAGCTCCAGGCTGACCCGCAGCGCCGGCTCCGAGGTCTTGAACAGCATCAGGGAGCCGAGCACCAGGCAGGAGACCCCCGCCACCGTCAGCATGCCGTAGCTCGGCAGCTTGATCTCCAGGATGAAGAAGACCACCGCCAGCAGGATCAGGGCGAGCCCCGCGGAGTCGACCGGCAGCACGGAGAGGCCATAGAAGGCGAGCACCAGGCAGATGGCGCCGACCACGCCGGGGAGCACGGCGCCGGGGTGCATCAGCTCGAAGAGCAGGCCGAGCCAGCCGAGCCCCAGCAGCAGGTAGGTGATGTTGGGATCGGCGATCACGCCCAGCAGGGCGCGCAGCGGCGAGACGGTGAACGGCCGCACGGCGGCGCCGGCGGTGTGCAGGGTCACCGCGGTGACGCCGCGGTGGATCACCCGGCCGTCGAGCGCGCGGACCAGCGACGGCACGTCGGCGGCGACGATCTCGATCAGCTTGTCCTGGAGCGCCTCGCCGGCCGTGAACGAGCGGCTCTGCAGCACCGCCGCCTCGGCGAGCTCGACGTTGCGGCCGTTGCGCACCGCCAGCGAGCGGATGTTGGCCGCCGCGTCCTGCTCGACCTTGCGGCCCATCGTTCCCGCGATGTCCTTGCCGCTGCCATCGACCGGATGGGCGGCGCCGGCGTTGGTGCCGGGCGCCATCGCGGCGATGTCCGCGGACATCAGGATGAAGAAGCCGGCCGAGGCCGCCTGCGCGCCGCTCGGCGCCACGAAGATCACCACCGGCGTGCGCGCGCCCAGCACCGCCGTCGTGATGTCGCGGGTCGAGGCCATCAGGCCGCCGGCGGTGTCGAGCTCGACGATCACCGCCGCCGCTCCCCGGCGGTCGGCCTCCTGGATGGCGTCGGCGATCAACTCGGCCGAGACGGGATGGATGGGCGACTTCACCTTCACCACCAGCACCTCGCCGGCGGCTTTCGTGGGACCGGCTGCGGCGATCGGCGCCAGCGGCAGCAGGGAAAAGGTCAGAGCGATGGCGAGGAGGGCGAGGGCCGGGGGACGGGACGGTTGGGGCGGACGGCGCATGGTTCGACGGCTTGAGTATACCAGGGGCCTACCGCGCCGCCCGGCGCAGCGGCTTGCGGTCGTCCCCGAGCGCCGCGAGGCGGCGGGCGGCGAGGGCGTGGGTGGACATCGTCTCGGCGTCCGGGCTCTTGGGTTGCGCCACCTTCCGGTAGTACTTGCGCGCCACGTCCGGCAGGCCGTACTGCTCGGCGAGGCGGCCGAAGACGTACCAGTCCTCGGCGCCCGGGGCCTCGTCGGCGCGGGCGCCGATCGACTGCAGGATGATCCGGTAGGCCTCCGCCGTGCGCCCCTGCTCGGCGTAGAGGCAGGCGAGGGTGTGGAGGAAGGCCGCCTGCTTGTAATCGGAGAGGGTCGCCGCGCGCTGGCCGAAGTCGAGCGCCGCGTCGTCCACCCGTCCGCGTTCGAGCAGCAGCCAGGCGAGCTGGTTGAAATCGTTCGCCGACGCCTTGCCCGCCTGGACCGTCTGCCGGAGCTGCGCCTCGGCGCGGTCGAGGTCGCCGGCGTGGATCGCCACCTGGGAGAGGATCTCGCGGGCCCACCCGTCGTCGGGGGAGCGCTGGAGCCGGCTCTCGGCGAGCGCGCGCAGATCGTCCCAGCGGCCGAGGCCGGAGAGGGCGAAGCCCCGGAGCTGCGCGGCGCCCTCGGAGCCCGGCAGGGCGGCGAGCAGCCGCCCGGAAGCGTCCTCCAGGTCGGCGAAGCTGCCGGACCCCAAGGCGCTATAGGCGAGAGCCAGGTCGAAGGCGCTGCGCCGCGCGGGGTCGGCGGCGGAATCCCGGCACGAGCGCAGCAGGGTGGGCTCCCTGGCGCCATCGCCGGTCTCCGCCCTCAGGACGGCGGCGGCGCAGCGGATCTCGCCCGCGTCCGCCGCGCTCCCCGGCGTCCAGAGCACGGCGAAGGGGCTGGAGGGGAGCGGATCGGCGCCGCCGCCGGCATTGCCGGTATTGCCAGTATTGCCGGTATTGCCAGTATTGCCAGTGCTGCCGGCACCGGTGCCATGGCCGCCGCCATCCATCTCCTCGCGAGCCCAGTCGAGCCACTTGCGCGCGCCGGCGAGGTCGCCACGCCCGGCGCGCCGCAGGGCCTCGTCGCCGAGCATCGACGTGGCGGTGCCGAGCGCCGCGATCCGGTACTCGCCGCCGTCGGGCACGACGTAGACCTCGAAGGTGGTGCCGCTCTGCTTGAAGGGGAAGGAGAAGCCGACGCGGTAGCCCGAGGCGTCGTCGCCGCTGACCGCCTCCTGCATCATGCCGAGCGCGAAGTCGAGGGCCACGTCCGCCGGCACGTCCTGCGCGCGGAGCTGGCGGCGGGCCTGGCCGAGCCCGGCCTCGACCAGCCGCTGCGTCTGCGGGCCGGTCTTCAGGATCTCCGGCGCCAGGTCGCGGGAGAAGAGCGCGGCCATCTGCTTGACGTCGAGCTTGCCGCCGACGGTCATCGCCAGCAGCCGGCGCCCCGGCGTGGCGGGCTGGTTGGGCGGCAGCACGATGTCCTCGTGCCGGCGGGCGCGGCGGAGCATCTCCGCCATCGAGAGCAGGGCGGCGGGGTTGTCGGTCTGGCGGCCGGCGCGCTCCCCCTCGCGCACCGCGGCGTCGACGCCGTCGGTGGCGGCGGTGGCGACCAGCGAGTAGAGGGCGCCGGTCTGCGAGTCCTTCATCTGCGCCGCCAGCTCCTTGGCTTCCGCGAAGCGCCCCGCCCGCACCAGGGCGATCAGCAGGTTGTCGTCGACGGTCTTGACGCCGAGATCCTTCTTGAGCGCCCAGTACTCGTCGATGGCGGCGCCGAGATCGGCCTGCGGGCTGTAGCGGACGCCGGCGGCGTCGTGCTCGAGCAGGACCGCGAGGTCGTTGCGGACGAGCGGGTCCTTGGGGTCGAGCTCCCTGGCCTTGCGGTAGGCGGCGATGGCGCCGGCGCGGTCGAAGCCGGCGCCGAAGCGGCGGCCGATGTCGTCGTGCTGGAGGACCCAGCCGAGGTGGCGCCAGGCGGGCGCCAGCTTCGGCTCGAGCTGGGTCGCCCGCCGCGCCTCGTCGCGGGCCGCCTCGCCCATGCCGCCGGCGAGCAGCGCCCGCGCGATGCGCGTGCGGGGGAGCGCGGCTTTCGGCGCCGCCGCCGCCAGGCGCTGGAACTCCGCCAGCGCCTCGCGCACCTGGCCGGCGTTGAAGCGGGCCTCGCCGGCCTGGTCGAAGGTCAGCAGCGCGACCTTGTCCTGCAGCGCCTCGTGCACGCCCGAGCGCAGGGCCTCGAACTCGGCCGGCGAGATCCGGCGCTTGCCGGTGTCGAGCTTGAAGGTGGCGGTGACGACGTTGTCGGCGCCCGCCGCGTACTCCTCCGACAGCGTGGCGGGGCCGAGGTGCCGGGTGCGCGCGGCGGGGAGCGGCTGCGGGGCGTAGCCCACCGGCGGCACGATCCGGTAGCGCACCTCGACGGTGCTCGGCCGGCTGAAGACGTAGTCGGCCAAGCGCGAATCGGGCAGCTTGGCGGCGTCGGCGGTACTGGCGGTACTGGCGGTATTGGCGCCGCCGCCGGCATGGCCGGCATCGGCCTTGGTGGTGCCGGCCGGGGTGCTGGTCAGCTCGTCCGGCAGGCGGTTGAGCAGGGCCGATGGGCTCACCCCCACGGCGGCGTTGCGCTCGTCGGTGAAGCCGCGGCGGGCGTTCTTCACCTCCAGCCGCAACTGCATCGGCGTCGAGAGATCCGCCACCTTCGAGTGATCGACCGCGGCGAGGTCCTCGGCCAGGTAGGCCGCGGCGGCGTAGTCCTTGAGCGCCTGGCGCACCGTCGGGCCGTCCTGGAGCGAGTAGAGGGCCCGCACGTCGCGCTCGATCGCCCCCTGGTAGACGCTGGTCTCGACGATCCGCGAGGGGCCGAGGTCGGCGAGATAGACATCGCGGGTCTCCACCTGCCGGTTGTCGGCGGAGGTCGCCTCGGGCGTGCGCACCAGACCCGTCGCCGTGGGGCTGGCGACCAGCGCCAGCCGCCCCTGGTCGGCGACCGGCAGCTCGCCGGCCCGCGCGTAGGGGTCGGTGGGATCGATCCAGATCGCCGGCGCGCCGGGCACCACGACGATCGCGTGGTTGAACAGGCCGAAGCCGGGGAGCGATTCCTCGACGTCCTGGTCGTCCTCGCCGGCGTTGAGCAGCGCCACGTAGGCGGGGATGTCGACGGCGCGCAGCAGCGAGGTCAGCAGCACCGCCTTGTCCTTGCAGTCGCCGAAGCGGCGCTTCAGGGTCTCGGCCGGCGTGCGCGGGATCAGCCCGCCCTCGCCGAGCTCCATGCCGGTGTAGCGGACCTCGTCGCTCATCCGCGCCAGCAGCCGGTTGATGGTGTCGAGCTGCGAGGCCGCCGGGCTCACGCCCGAGGCCGCCTTCAGGAAGGGAGCGACGTCGGCGCCGTGGATCGAGCGGTCGACGATCTCGGAGTAGCGGCGCGCCAGGTCGGCCCACGACCGGCCGGTCGAGAAGGCGACGTAGGCCGCGCGCGGCATGTCCGCCGGCAGCCCCGGCTCGGGGTCGTCCGCCGGCTCCAGGTCGCGTACCTCGATCTCCACCCGGCGCCGGCCGCCGGTCACGGTCTCCTTCGGCTGCGCGCCGGGGAGCTGGCGCACCACCCAGCGCAGGGGGGTGGCTTCCGGCGCCTCCAGCACCACCCGGGCACGCAGCACCGGCACGCCGAGGTCGATGCCATGGAAGCGCACCACACCGCCCTCGAAGAAGGGGGACTGGTCGCGCACCGTCACCTGCTGCTCCACCACGGCCCCCGGCCGGGTGGCCGGCAGCGGCGCGCGCAGCACCCGCCCGTCCTCGAACATGTCGGGCGCGTCCGAGGTGTTGGCATTCTCCGTGATGGTCGCCGGATCGACGAGGTGCTCGGCGCCGTCCGGCGTGATCACCCGCGCGCGGATCTCCGGCCGCGACTGGTGCCAGGGCGCCCACTCCTCCTCGACCGTGGACCAG
>DASWQX010001006.1:0-2234 GCA_036403495.1 Thermoanaerobaculia bacterium | reverse complement strand
CTCGTAGTATTTACCGCGAACGGCCCCCGTGAAGTCGTACTCCGGCAGCAGATCGTCGTCTTCAGGTCCCTGACTCATAGCGTCTCCTTTCCTGTGCCGTTGCTTCCCTTGCACTGATGAGCCGGAGGCTCTCGTCATCCTCGGTATGAGAGACGACCAGCAGCCGCCCTTGCGAGGATACTCCCATTGTAAGGAAGCGGATCTCGAAATAGGAATGACTCGGATCCGGGATCGTCGCCGCGAGAGGGTCGCCGAAGGCGGTGCTCGCCTCCGAAAACGATATCCCGTGCTTCCGAAGGTTCAGTCCTGCCTTCTGCGGGTCCCAGGTGAACCTCACGGTGGGAGTATACGGCGTGGGTTGCCCCCTTGGGATAGTACCCGCTGCTGCGCATGCCCTTCGAGGAGACGTCCCGCCGTCCCCGTGGCCTGCGGTCGGTGTCGTGGACGGGCTGGGAGCGTCTCTACAGGTGTGGTGGTGCCGCGCGGCTGACGCGGAGGCAGGCGCGCGCTTTTCCCCCCGCGCCGTCAAGCTACAGCTCTGGGAGATGCGGGATTGTCACCGGGCTCACCCAGGTTCGGGTACGATTGCCGCTGGAAGGCAGGCTGTGCAGATGAGGTCGAAATCACCGACTACCACTAAGTCCGGACGCTTCCCGAGGGATGGCGTGGGTGAAGGCCGTCTCGTGGAGCGGCGGCTCCCCAGGCTGGTTCCTCCGACCCATCCGGGAGAGATGCTGCTGGAAGAATTCCTGAATCCCCTGGGGAGATGAGCCAGTCGGCGTTCGCAATCCGGCTGGGAGTCTCCTTTCCGAGGCTCAACGAGATCGTTCGAGGAAAGCGGTCCGTCACCCCCGATACGGCGCTTCGCCTGGCGCGCGTCCTCGGCATGTCGGCGGACTTCTGGCTCGGCCTGCAGCAGGATTGGGACCTCTGGCACGCGATGCATGGTCAGGGGGCGGCGGAGATCGAGCAACTGGTGCCGTTGCCACGGCAAGCCTGATCCGCCAGGCGAGCCGCAGTGCGGCGTAGGCGCACTCTGAAAGTAGCACTACCTCTTCAAAGGTATGACTGGCGCGGAGCGAGATGGGCTGCTATCATTGTCGCAGTGCGGCAAAGAGGGGCTGCCGACCCTGGGGTCGACGGGCCCCAAGTCAAGCAAAGGGGAGAGACCATGGCGAAGGACGTGCACGTCAGCGAGCTTGAATCCAGGAAGGTGGCGGAAGCTTCCCGCGAGACCGAGTGGAAGCAGCCGAGCTTCCTGCGGGAGATGTTCCTCGGCAATTTCCGTCTCGACCTGATCCACCCGTATCCGCTGCCGGCGGAGGAGCGGCCGGAGTTCGGCGCGTTCTACAACGCCATCAAGGAGTTCCTGCGCGACGAGGTGGACCCGGTGGAGATCGATGCCACGGGCGAATATCCCGACCATGTCGTGGACGGCCTGCGCAAGCTGGGCGCCTTCGGCATGAAGATCCCGAAGAAGTACGGCGGCCTCGGCTTCAGCAACGTCGAGTACCAGCGGGTGATGCAGCTCCTGGGCTCGATCGACGGCAACCTCTCGGCGCTGCTGTCGGCCCACCAGTCGATCGGCGTGCCGCAGCCGCTCAAGCTGTTCGGCTCAGAAGCCCTGAAGCAGAAATACCTGCCGCGCTGCGCCGCGGGCGACATCTCGGCCTTCGCGCTCACCGAGCCGCAGGTCGGCTCCGATCCGGCACGGTTGCAGACCACCGCCGAGAAGACCCCCGAGGGGGACTACATCCTCAACGGCGAGAAGCTCTGGTGCACCAACGGCACCATCGCCAAGCTGCTGGTGGTGATGGCGAGCGATCCGAAGACCAAGAAGATCAGCGCCTTCGTCGTCGAGATGAGCTGGCCGGGCGTCAAAGTCGAGCACCGCTGCCACTTCATGGGGCTCAAGGCGCTGGCCAACGCGGTGATCAGCTTCACCGACGTGCGGGTGCCGCGCGAGAACCTCATCGGCGCCGAGGGGCGCGGCCTCAAGATCGCCCTCACCACGCTCAACGACGGGCGGCTGTCGATCCCCAACGGCTCGGTGGGCACCTCCACGCTCTGTCTGGAGATCTGCCGCACCTGGGCCGCCGAGCGCGTGCAGTGGGGCCGGCCGGTCGCCGAGCACGAGGCGGTGGCCAAGAAGATCGCGTTCATCGCCGCATCGGGGTACGGCATGGAGGCGATGCTGGAACTGTCGTGCCGGCTGGCCGACGACAACCACAACG
>DASWQX010001005.1:0-4087 GCA_036403495.1 Thermoanaerobaculia bacterium | reverse complement strand
GACCTCCGCCGGCCCCGGGATCACCGGCGGCAGGCGGACGACCACCCGCACCGGGTAGGGACCGGCGTCGCCGTCGTAGAAGACGTTCGGGCTGCCGACGTGCGCCCGCGCCGGGGGCGCGGCCAGGAGCAGCGCCAGGGCCAGGAGCGGCAGCGCCCTGAGCCGCCGGATCACCTCTGCACCCGCGCCATCCAGCTCCCCCACCAGAGGCCGACGCGGGTGGAGACCATCGCCCAGAGCAGGGCGATCCCCAGCCGCCGCGGCGTCATCGGGTCCTCCTGGAGCCGCCAGAACTCGTGGTGGAACGAGCCCGGGTGCGTGAAGTAGGCCCAGAAGCTATCCCCCGCGAAGAACCAGTTGCGCGCGGCTGGCGAGAGCTGGAAGTCGGCGAAGGGCCAGTGGACGGCGATGAACAGGGCGAAGAACGCGACCCCGATCGTCACCGCGTCCAGCCAGCCCCCCCGCTTCTCCGGCCGGCGCTGGAGGAGAAGGTCGATCGCCAGGGCGGGCACGACCAGCAGCAGCGGGAAGAGCGGCGGCGCCATGTGATCCACCGGTATGTTGATCGGCCCGAGCTTGGGAGTGGCCGGGAAGAG
Source organism: Thermoanaerobaculia bacterium (assembly GCA_036403495.1). Taxonomy (GTDB): domain Bacteria; phylum Acidobacteriota; class Thermoanaerobaculia; order Multivoradales; family UBA5704; genus DATARR01. The sequence goes on along the minus strand of DASWQX010001005.1, from coordinate 3,491 downwards.
CGGCAGGATCCAGACCATCAAGGCGGTGATCGCCATGTAGAAGGCCGCCGTGATCGTCGCCGACCAGCGCAGCCGGGAGGAGCGCGCCACGCCGACCAGGAGGAACGGCAGGAGGGCCGCCATCAGCTCATAGAAGAGGCCGCCGTGGCGGCGGTTCGGCTCGCTGCACTCCACCAGCAGGGTGGTGATCATCAACACCACGATCCCGGCCGCGTAGAGATGGGCGAGCCCGAGCCGGCGGAGGGACGCCGCCGGCGCCCGGTTCTGGGCGGCCAGCGCGATCAGCATGGCGCCGAGTTGGATGGTCATCATGCCGGCGCCGAGCAGGGCGTGCGGGGGCGAGAGCACTTGGACGTCCAGGCCGTAGGCGGCGTGCCACCAGTTGTCGAACGGCGCCGAGGTGAGCATGGCGAAGGCGCCCCACACCGCCACCCAGGCGCCGAACGGCGCGTAGAACCCCCAGAAGCGCACCATCGTGGCTTTCTCGGCGGCGCTCCCCGCGAAAGTGGTGCGCACGGCCGGCGCGCCGCAGGAGATCCCCGCCAGCACGCCGCCCAGATAGATCGCCATGTGGGCCGGAGTCCAGAAGGTATCCCGCCCGATCGTCATGTGCCACGAGATGTCCCAGAGCAGGCCGACGATGATGCTGGTCGAGCCCGCGAGCATCGCGGTCAGGGTCCACGGCAAAGCCGCCGCGCGCTCCCGTGGGCGGGCGGCGGGCATCTCGGCGGCGGCAGTCACTGGGGCCAGGGATTCCATAGGACGGTCCTCCTCGGAAAGGTCCTGCGAGAAGGGTATACGGATTTACGGACGGAAAGGTCGAGGGGATCGCGCACGATCAGCGTTGGTGGCCTGCGACCTCATCCCCTATCCCCTTCTCCTGAAGGAGAAGGGGGACGCCTGCGACGCGGCCCCCATCAGGCCCTCCCTCTCCTTTGGGAGAGGGATTGAGGGTGAGGTCGCAGGCCACAGAATCCGCCCCCTCGACTCCGCACCCGCCCTGCGCCAGGATACGTCTCCTATGAACCGCCCGTTCCGCGTTCCCACCCGCGTCCTGATGGCTCCCGGCTGCCTCGCGCAGCTCTCCGAGATCGTCGCCGGCTACGCGCCGGACAAGGTGCTGCTGGTGACCGATCCAGGAATCGAGGAGACCGGCGCCCCCGAGCGGGTCTGGCAGGAGCTGGCCGCGCGGGAGATCGAGGCGATCACCTTCGACGACGTCGAACCCAACCCGCGGGCCGCCACGGTCGACCGCCTGGCGCAGTGGGGTCGGGAGGAGGGGGTCTCGCTGGTGGTCGGGATCGGCGGCGGCAGCGTGCTCGACGCCGCCAAGGCCGCCGCCATGGTGATCCCCAACGGCGGCACCGCCGCGGGCTATGAAGGGCGCGAGCGCTTCACCGAGGACCCCCTCCCCTTCCTCGCCGTGCCCACCACCTGCGGCACCGGCTCGGAGGTGACCTGGGTCTCGGTGCTCACGGTCGAGGAGCGGCAGGCCAAGATCAGCGTCAAAGGGGAGCGGATGTTCCCCGACTGGGCGGTGGTCGACGCCGATCTCCTCGTTACCCTGCCCAGCCGCCTGGTCGCCTGGACCGGCGTGGACGCCCTCACCCACGCCATCGAGGCCGCCACCTGCCGCCTGGCGAATCCGGTATCGGACGCCCTGGCGGAAAAGGCCATCTCGCTGCTCTTCCGCTACCTCCGCCGCGCCGTCCTCGACATCGCGAACGACCCCGAGGCGCGCGAAGGCGTGATGCGCGCCTCCACCCTCGCCGGCCTCGCCTTCGGCAACGCCGACGTCGCCGCCGTCCACTGCCTCTCGGAGACGCTCGGCGGCCGCTGGAACATCCCCCACGGCCTGGCCAACGCCGTCCTCCTGGCGCCGGTCACCCGCTACAACTTCGCCGCCTGCGCGGACAAGCTCGCCACCCTCGACACCACTCTCCCCCCAGGCTGCACCGAAGGCTTCCTCCCGGCCCTTGACGACCTCCTGCGCGATCTCAACATCCCCCACTTCCGAGACCTCGGCATCCCCGCCGATGCCTACCCCTGGATCGCGGAGCGCGCCGCGCTGAACGGCTCGAACTCATCGAACGCGCGGGAGATGGGGGCGGCGGAGTATCTGGAGATTTTGAGCGGGCTGTTGTAAGGGTGGACGGGCTGGTTCGGGCCCTACACGGCCTGCGCACCAGCCCCGCAGGGGCGATAGGAATATAGAGGTAGGGAGGACCGGTTAGTAGCTTCCCGGTCCCCCCTCCCTCCGAACCGGACTGGCGGATCTCCCGCATCCGGCTCTCCGGTCGGTGGTTTTACCTCGGAGAGGATTGACGGATCTGGGCATAGGCCGTGGCGAAGGAGAACAGCCCTTGCTCAGCAAAGAAGGCGTTGGGCCAGCGGTGATGATCTCGTCCCAGGGCTCGTCCCTTTCGTCCTTGACGGCGGCGAAGGATGCTGCGACATCGCATCCGAATCCAGCTATCCAGGGTGCGGAAGGTCGTCCAGTGAGAGTGCTTGAAGTACTCAAACCAGCCCTTCTGGGTTCGACTCAGCGCTGTGATGATCTGCTGGAGGCTGAGCCCACTCGTTCGCTTGGTCTTGACACGGATCTTGTCCTTGAATTTCTTCAGGCTCTTCTTCGCAGGCCAGCGATAGCCCCGCTCAAAGTGGTAGCCCAGGAAGTCAAAGCCTCCTCGCTGGGTGGCATCGACGATCCGTGTCTTGTCGGGATGGAGCCGCAGACTTGTTGCGGTGGTCCAGGCCTCGACTTCAGAGAGCGCCCGTTGGGCCTCCGACTGACTCCGACACAGGATCACAAAGTCGTCCGCGTACCGCACCATCTCATAGCCCAGTTGCGCCATGCGATGGTCCAGCGGGTCCAGGTAGATGTTGGACAACAGAGGGCTGATCACCGCTCCTTGGGGAGTTCCCTCCTCGGGAGTCCAGTGCTTCGCACTCTCCACCACCTCCTGCTCGAGATACCGCTCTAGCAGGTCCAGAACCTTACTGTCAGCAACCTTGCTCTTCACCTGCTCCAACAGCGGCTGGCGAGGAATCGTGTCGTAGTAGCTCTGCAGATCCGCATCCACCACGTGCACATACCCGGCCTTGAGCAACTCCGTCACTCGACGCAGGGCATCCTTGGCTCCTCTTTCCGGACGAAATCCGTAGCTCTGGGCTGCGAAATCCCGCTCGAAGATCGGCTCCAGCACGTTGCGCAACGCCGTCTGCACCACCCGGTCTCGAACCGTCGGAATCCCCAGAGGCCGTTTCTCCCGCCTCCCTGGCTTCGGAATCCACACCCGGCGGATGGCCTGAGGACGGTAACTGCCCTCTTTCAGCATCTCCGACAGACGGTTCAGGTTCTCCTCCAGATGCGCCTCAAACATCCTGATCGTCACCCGGTCCACTCCCGCGCTCCCCTTGTTGCGCTTCACCTGAGCGAACGCCGCCTCCAGGTTGCGCAAGGAGCTGACCTTGTCGATCAGGCTGTACCA
>DASWQX010001004.1:0-4684 GCA_036403495.1 Thermoanaerobaculia bacterium | reverse complement strand
CGAAGTCGCGGCAGCGGTGGGTGACCAGCGCGTCGATCTCGACGAAGGAGCCGGCGTCGAGCAGCAGCTCGATCCGCTCGCGGGCGGTGAGCTTGCCCGCCGCGTGCTGCTTGTCGATCCGGTCCTGGCCGCCGCCGAGCTCCGCGGCGGCGCGGCGGCGGTTCAGCTCTTCGATCCGTTCGGACAAAACCTGGGCCATGGCGCGGGGGATCTTATCTCAACCCTTCAATTTCTGGGGGAAAGCGCCTCCCGACGGAGCGAGACCACGGCGCCGAACAGGCCGGCGGCGCCGCCGAGGAGGATCAGGAAGGCCACCTGCCGAGGCCCCAGGAAGTCGAGCGCCAGCACAGTGGAGAAGAGCGAGCCCTTCCCCCGCGCGTGGAGCGCCTGGTAGGTGGCGTAGAGGGCCCCGCTCGCCACCACCCCGCCGATCAGCCCCTGGAGCAGCCCCTCGACATAGAACGGGCCGCGGATGAAGAACTCGGTCGCCCCCACCAGCCGCATGATCCCGGTCTCCTCGTTGTGCAGGTATGCGGTCAGCCGGATGACGCTGGCGATGGTGAAGATGGCCGCGCCGAGCAGGGCGGCGACCAGCGCCAGCCCGACCGCCCGCACCACCGCCACCACCGTCGCGAGCTGGCCCAGCCACTCGCGGTCGTCGTCGACCAGCGTCACCTCGGGGCGCTTGCGCCACTCCGCGAGCCACGCCTCGCCCCCTGCCGCCGCCTGCCGCGGGTCGAGCCCGACTTCGAGGGAGGCCGGCAGCGGCTCCTCCTTCCAGCCGGCGACCAGATTGGAGAGGCTGGGGAAAACGTCCTGGAAGCGTTTGCGGGCCGCCGCCGCGGTCACGGTCTCGACCGCGGCCACACCCGACGCCCGCGCCGCCTCGGCCGCCAGCCGCCGCAGGTCGGCCTCCGCGGTGTCGGGCTTGAGGTAGATCACCACCCGCATCTCCCCCCGCCAGCGCTCGACGGACGCCGAGAGGTTGCCGCTCACCAGCAGGAAGGCGCCGCCGATGAACAGGCTCACCGCGATGGTGAGCACGGCGAGCAGGCTCACCTTCCATCCCCGCAGCAGGTTGATCGCGGCCTCGCTGAAAAAGTAGCGGAGCGCCTGGAGGAAGCTCATTCGGCAGCCTCCGCCGGCGGCGCGTCCGCCGGAGCCTCGGGGGCGTCCGGCACGGACATCTCCTGGCTCGCCTCACCGGCCGCGAGCGGATCGAGGACCGGAGGATCGGTGCCGACCAGCTCCTGGTCCTGCACCAGCCGCCCGCGCTCGAGAGTGAGCACGCGGCGGCCCACCCGTTGGATGGTGTCGCGGTCGTGGGTAGCGAGGATCACCGTGGTCCCCCGCAGGTTGACCTCCAGAAAGAGCCGCAGGATCTCCCGCGACAGCTCGGGATCGAGGTTGCCGGTGGGCTCGTCGGCGATCAGGATGTCCGGATCGTTGATCAGCGCGCGGGCGATCGCCACCCGCTGCTGCTCGCCGCCCGAGAGCTCGGGGGGGAAGGCGTTCAGGCGGTGGGCGAGCCCGACGCGCCGCAAGGCCTGATACGCCTGCTTCTTCTGCTCCCGGAGGTCGATGCCGAGGAGCCGCGGCAGGTAGGTGACGTTCTCGAAGATGGTCTTCCGCGCGATCAGCCGGAAGTCCTGGAAGACCACGCCGATGGTCCGCCGCAGGTAGGGGATCTTGCTGCGCGGGATCGACGAGACGTTGCGGCCGTTGACCAGGATCTGACCCGAAGAGGGCACTTCCTCGCGGAAGATCATCCGCAGCAGCGTCGTCTTGCCGGCGCCGCTGGCGCCGGTGAGGAAGACGAACTGCCCGCGCTCGATGTCGAACGTCACCTCGTCGAGGGCCGCTTGGCCCCCGGGGTAGAGCTTGGTGACGTGGAAGAACTGGATCAAGGGAAGGCACCGGATCGGGGACGTTCACGGCCTGCGACCTCACCCTCGATCCCTCTCCTGAAGGAGAGGGAGGGCCCGGCTGGGGCCGCATCGCAGTCGTCCCCCTTCTCCTTCAGGAGAAGGGGATAGGGGATGAGGTCGCAGGCCGCGAAGGCCGATCGAAGCGAGGGCATGCGATGGCTTCTTCCTACTCCGCCGGTCCCGCGACCGGCTCCCGCTCCAGGGCCTGCTTCATGAGCTGCTGCACGGCCTTCGGCTCGGCGCGGCCTCCGGAGCGCTTCATCACCTGCCCCACCAGGAATCCCGCGACCTGGACCTTGCCGGCGCGGTACTGCGCCACCTGCGCCGGGTTCTCGGCGATCACCTCGTCGATCCAGCGCTCGATCTGCCCGCCGTCGGAGACCTGCGCGAGCCCCAGCCGCTCGACCGCCGCCGCCGGCTCCTCGCCGGTCGGCGCGATGGCCGCGAAGACCTCCTTGGCGGCGCTGTTCGAGATCGTCCCCGCGTCGACCATCGCCACCAGCGTGGCGAGGCGCGCGGGCGCGATCGTCCGCGCCAGCGACCTCGCGCGCTCCCGGACGTCGCGCAGCACCTCGCCCTGCACCCAGTTGGCGATCCCCTTGGGATTCGATGGCAGCGCGGACGCGGCGGCCTCGTAGTAATCGGCCAGCTCGCGCAGCAGCGTCAGCACCCGGGCATCGGCCGCGGGCAGGCCATACTGGGTTTCCAGGCGCGCCCGCCGAATCCAGGGGAGCTCAGGCAACTCGGCGCGGATGGCCGCGATCCGCTCCGCCGTCACCACCAGCGGCGGCAGATTGGGCTCTGGGAAGTAGCGGTAGTCGTGCGCCTCCTCCTTGCTCCGCAACAGCCGCGTCGCGCCGGTCGCGGCGTCGAAGCTCCGGGTCTCCTGCGCCACCCGGCCGCCGGATTCGATCAGCGCCGTCTGACGTTCGATCTCGTGCTCGATCGCCCGCGCCACGTTGCGGAAGGAGTTGAGGTTCTTGACCTCGGCCTTGGTGCCGAGCCGGGTCTCGCCGCGGCGGCGCACCGAGACGTTGGCGTCGCAGCGCAGGCTCCCCTCCTCCATGTTGCCGTCGCTGGTCTCCGTGTAGAGCAGGAGCTGATGGAGGGTCTGCAGATAGTCCTGCGCCTCGGCGGCGGTCGACATGTCCGGGCGCGAGACGATCTCGACCAGCGGCACGCCGCAACGGTTGAAGTCCACCAGGCTCTGACCCGGCAGCGCGCCGCCCCCCGGCGCCTCGTGGAGCAGCTTGCCGGCGTCCTCCTCCAGATGCAGGCGCTCGATATGTACCGCCTTGTCGTGCTGCGCCAGCGGCACCGTGCCGTTCTCGGCCAGCGGGCGGTCGAACTGGCTGATCTGATATCCCTTGGGGAGATCGGGATAGAAATAGTTCTTGCGCGCGAAGACCGACGTCTCGCGGACCTCGAAGCCGAGCGCCAGCGCCAGCCGCACCGCGAGATCGACCGCGTGGCGGTTCGGCACCGGCAGGGTGCCCGGAAGCCCCAGGCAGACCGGGCAGACCAGCGTGTTGGGAGGCGCCCCGAAGCGGTTCGGGCACCGGCAGAACATCTTGGTCTCGGTCAGGAGCTGGACGTGCACCTCCAGCCCGATGACCGCCTCGTAGTCAGGGTGCGCCATGGGCGTCGAGTCTACCGCAGGCTCTGAGGAGGAGCCTATTTGACGGCGCTTTCCAAGCGTTCCACAATCAGGTGATGAAAAATATCGACGGGCTGGCCGCGATCGGCGCCCTATGCTTGGCGTCTCTCCTCGCGCGGCCGGCCGCGGCGCAGCTCGTGCCTCTCGGCCCAGAGATCGTGGTGGCCGCCGGCAACGAGCTCGGACTGCAGTGCCCGCAGGTCCTCGGTCACGCGGACCGCAGCTTTTCCGTGGTCTGGACGCAGAACCCCCAGGTCGACCAGTACTCGATCGTGGCCCAGCGGTTCGACGGCGCGGGCACTCCTCAAGGCGGACGGATCGACGTCGACGCCGGAAGCCTGCAACACCGGCGCTGGGCCGAGACCCAGGCCGCGAATCGCGGCGCCCTGGGCGACATCGTGACCTGGAGCTCCTACCTGCCAAGCTCGCCGGACACCATGGTGCGGTTCGACAGCCGGGTCCTTTCGGCGCCGGCGCCGGCCCGCGTCGTCACGCCCTCCTACGTGCACCGGCTCTTCCCGCGGACCGGTGGCGGCTATCTCGGCTCCTGGGCGGCGCGGAACGCCTGTTCCTTCGCTCTCCTCGACGCCAAGGGGCATCCGGCGAGCCCGGCGGTGCGGCTCGACGGATCGTATCCGGACTTCTTCTGCGTCCAGGCCACGCAGGCGGCGAACGGCTCGTTCACCGTCGACTGGTACCACCCGAACGGGGCCCCCAGCGACCGCTTCCGCCGCTTCGGCCCTGCGGCCCGGCCTCTGGGGCCGGAGAGCCGCCCCGAGGACGTCGACCCTGCCAGCATCAGCGTCGCCTCGGCCCCGGACGGCCGCATCGCCCTGGCCTGGGCTCGCTCCGAGTACGACCAGCAAGGTGCCATCGGCCCTCTCCGGACTCAATTTTTCGGCGCCGATGGACGCCCCCTGGGCCCCGCGATGACCGTGGATACGCCCGCCACTCCGGCGGCCTCCTACTTCCAGGACGCCGTGGCGATGGATCGCCAGGGCCGCGCGCTGATCCTCTGGCATTTCCTGGCCTTCGATCCCTTCGTCGAGCGCTACTCCCTCCAGCTCCAGACGCCGGCGGGCTCCGCCAGTCCCGTCCT
>DASWQX010001003.1:0-4721 GCA_036403495.1 Thermoanaerobaculia bacterium | reverse complement strand
GTCGTAAGCTTCTGCGGCCCGTCGTAACCATCTGCGGCCCGTCGTAACCATCTGCGGCCCGTCGTAACCTTCTGCGGACCGTCGTAATCATCTGCAGCTCGTCGTAAGCTTCTGCGGCCCGTCGTAACCTTCTGCGGACCGTCGGCCGGGCTATTTCTCGTCTCGCATCGATGGGGTAAAGGTGATCCCTACCAACAAACCTTCCGGCCCAATGAACCGGCTGACCGTCTGGCCCCACGGTTCCTTCTGGTTCTTGACCAGCATTTGAAAACCTCGTGATTCAAGCTCAGCCGTGGCCATTTCGACGTTGTCAACGTCAAACTCAATCCAGGCTTGCGGGATAGGGACGTCGACCGGCCACGAATTTTTTCCGTAACAGGATTGAGCTGCCTCCGGGAGTGGCCAGAGGGCGAAGCTCTTTGCCCCCTTGAGAGCCTCCGTATGAAGGTAACCACCCTTTTCCTCCTTGAAGGGAATACCCAAGATCTGACCGTACAGCGTGCGGCTAGCCGCGGCTTCGCGGACGATCGGGCCAAAGCCGGCGATGAAGAGGACTTTGATGTTTGCGATTCCGTCCATGGCGGTCTCCTAGGCTGCTCCTGGAGGGTTCAAGCCCTCAATAGGTGGACCATTTTACGGAGCAGTTTGCTTGATTCGAGTTTAGCACTTGAAATGTGCCGGGGCCTGCCTTTGGCGTCGTGCATTTACAGATCGCCGTTGGAACCATGTCCGTCTTGCCCGTGCCCTTCTCTTTCAAGGGAACCTTATTACCCGTGAGAGTGCATACTTCACCCATGCAATCTGAATTCCCCGGCAGCGCTTGACACTTTTGATTAATAAAGCCATACGTTTCCAGCAAGTTCTCCGAGTACGTGGAATAGAGTCCATTTGCCTGACAAGGCCCGTAGTAGGAGCAAGAGCTCCCTTCAAATACGTAACAATACCCACCGCCACTACCGGTCGTATCGCCCTGCCCGCAATTCCCCTGGGCGTCACAAGTGGCGGAGATGCAAAGGGCGTAGGTGCCGTTACATACATGCGGGCAACCTGGAGGGGCCTGGGCTGACACTGGGCCAGTCCCCATGAGATGAGCTAATGCAATGAGCACTACGACCGAAGACGTTTTCCAAAGCGACGTTTCCTTTCTGCCCATGGCTTCTCCTTTTCCCTTTCACAGCAGCGGGGGTTAAGGGCGATGCGAAATAGGTGCCAATTATTGGCGCAAGGACTCATGATGTGCTCGCGATCGGCGCACGCTTCCTCGGAGGCTGCTATTCCCCGCGCAGCGCCTCCAGAGGATCGATGTCGAGCGCCCTTCGGGCCGGCACGTAGCTCGCCAGGCCGGCGAAGGCGGCCAGAACGGCGGCGACGAGGGTGAAGCTCCAGGGATCGTTGGGGCTGACGCCGTAGAGGGTTCCGGCCACCACCCGCGAGGCGCCGAAGGCGAGGGGGAGGCCGAAGAGAATGCCGAAGAGGGCTAGCAGCAGCCCCTGGCCGAGGACCAGCCCGACCACCTGCCCTTCCTGCGCTCCCAGCGCCACGCGGACGCCGATCTCCCGCACCCGCTGGCTCACTGAATAAGAGAGCACGCCGTAGACGCCGATCGCGGCCAGGAAGAGGGCGATGGCCCCGAAGACGATAAACATGCCGCCCAGGAATCGGTACTCCCAGATGCCCTTCCGCCGGAGCGCCTCCAGGGTGTAGAGGTCGAAGACCGGCAGGTTGGGGTCCGAGGCGCGGATCTGCGCCCGCGCGCCGGCCACGATCTGCACCGGATCGACGCGGGTGCGGATCGTCAGCCCGGTGTTGCGCGAGGCTTGGTAGGGATAGGGCAGGAAAGCGCTCGGCTGCAGGTTTTCGTCGATGTTCTCGCTCTTGAAGTCGGAGATGACGCCGATGACCGAGATCCATTCGGGGGCCTTGCCGTCGAGCAGTTGGAAGCGCCGTCCCACCGGGTCCTGATCCGGCCAGAGCTTGGTGGCGAGCTTCTGGTTGACCAGCGCGACGTGAGAGCGCGAGGTCCCCTCGGCGTCGGTGAAGCCGCGCCCCGCGAGCGGTTTGAGGCCGAGCGCCTGGAGGAAGTGCGGGCTCTCTCCCGCCCAGAAGACGTTGGGCTCCTCGCCGCGTGGGAAGGTCCTCCCCTCGACGGCGACGCGCTCGAAACCTCCCCCGTCGCTCAGCGGGATGTTGTTCGACGCCGAGACCGCCACGACTCCGGGAAGGGTCTCCAGCCGCCGCGCGACGTCCGCCACCCGGTCGCTCATCGCCGCGTCCGTTTCGTAGCGTCCGGCCGGGAGATAGATCCGCATCGTCATCACATGGTCCGTCTTCAGCCCCCCCTGATCGTCCTGGATCTTGAGGAAGCTCCGCACGAACAGCGAGGCGCTGACCAACAGCGCCAGCGACAGCGCGACCTGGGCGACCACCAGCGCGCTCCGCAGGCGGTTGCGCCGCAGGCTCCCGCCCGAGCCGCGCCCGCCCTCTTTCAGGGTCTCGTGAAGCTCGGTCTTGACCGCCTGGAGAGCGGGAGCCAGCCCGAAGAGGAGGCCGGTCGCTACCGCGATCCCCAGGGTGTAGAAGAGCACCGGGGCGTCGAGGGTGAACTTCATCCAGAACGACGGCGGGTTGTCGGCGGGGATGGAGATCTCGATCCAGCGGATCCCCCAATAGGCGAGGGCGATGCCGAGCAGGCCGCCGAGCAGGCCGATGACCAGGCTCTCGGTGAGGAACTGGCGCAGGAGGCGGCGCCGGCCGGCGCCGAAAGCGGCGCGCACCGCCACCTCCCGCTGCCGCACGGTAGCCCGCGCGAGCAGGAGATTCGCCACGTTCGAGCAGGCGATCAGGAGGACGCAGATCACCGCCCCCAGCATCATCAGGACGACCACCCGGAGCTTGGGACCGGCGAACTCCTCGCGCAGCAGCTTCACGTCGCCGCTCCAGCCGGCGTGCGTGTCCGGGAACTGGGCCGCGAGCCGCCCGACGAACGTCTTCATCTCCGCCCGCCCCTGGTCGACGCCTATCCCCGGCTTCAGGCGGCCGAGCACGGAGAGGCTGCGCTCGGAGCGCGGGTTGTCGTGGACGAAGGGCTCGAGCGGCGTCCAGGCGAGCTGGTTGTCGGGAAATTTGAAGCCCGGCGGCATCACGCCGGCGATCGTGTGGGCCGCCGCGTTGACCAGGATCACCTTGCCCACGACGGCCGGATCGCCGTTGAAGCGGCGCATCCAGAGCTCGTGGCTGAGCAGCACGGCACCCGGCGCGCCGGCGCGGTCCTCATCGGCCCGGAAGGGGCGGCCGAGGAGAGGCTTGACGCCGAGGAACTGGAAGAGGTTCCAGGAGATCGAGGCGCCCTGGACCCGCTCGGGCTCCCCTTCTCCCGAGAAGGTGAGGCTCCGGCTGGTGTACGCCGCCGTGGAGGAGAACGCGGTCACCTGCTCGCGCAGGTCGCGGAAATCGAGGTTGGAGAGCCCCCCCTTGTCGATGTCGTTCTTCGGCTGGACCTCGTGCAGGGCCACGATGCGGTCGGGATCCGCATAGGGGAACGGCCGCAGCAGGATGGCGTTGACGACGCTGAATATCGCCGTGTTGGCGCCGATCCCGATGGCGACGCAGAGCACGGCGATGACGGCGAAGCCCGGGCTCTTGAGGAGCATCCGGACGGCGTAGCGCAGATCCTGCAACAGGGTTTCCACGGCGAAGTCCCCCTTCGGGAGGTGGTGCCGTTGATCCTACGCGCGGGGGGTGGGAGATGTTTCAGGGTAGACCAGATCGCGGCGAAGGGCGTAGAGACGCTCCCAGCCCGTCCACGACACCCTGGGAAGGCAATGGGGACGGCGGGACGTCTCCGCCGGAGGGTTGGCGGTCGCGGACGGCAAGACCTCTCCGGGCAGATTGAATCTCTTGCAGGGCTCAACAACGATCCCGCCCTTCGAATTCAGCCGGTTGCCCCTCCCGCAGGACGGAGACGGACGGAGCGGGGTGCCCTTCGGCGGAGACGTCCCGCCGTCCCCGTGGCCTGCCCAGGGTGTCGTGGACGGGCTGGGAACGTCTCTACAAGCCCTTCGATCGACGGAGAAATGCGCTCCCCACTATCCGCTGGCCAGCTTCCGCAACCCCGCATCTCCCGGGAACTTCGCCTGTGCGTAGCTGAGCAGCCGGGCCGCCGAGCCGGGGTCCTTGAGGATGCGCAGGGTCTTCACGGCTTCGCCGTAGGCCAGCGGCGAGGGGTTGGTGTCGACCAGCGTCCGCAGGGTCGGAGCGACCTGCTCGGGGCGGCCGCTGAGGGCGTAGAGGATCGCCAGGTTCGAGTAGGCCCGGATGCTGTCGGGGAAGAGCGAGATCTCCTGCTTGAAGGCCGCTTCGGCGCCGGCCGCGTCCCCCTGGTCGGCGAGGAGCTTGCCGTGGACCAGGGCAAGGCCGCGGATCAGCTCGGGGTCCTTGGCCTCACGCTGGTTGTAGAGCTCGGCCGCCTTGCGGGTGAGGTCGAGGGCGCCGGCGTCGTCCTTGCGGGCGTGCAGCACCTCGGCCAGCGTGATCATCGGCCCCAGGCGCAGGCTCTTCTCGTCCATCGCCGCCCGCGCCTCCTTCTCGGCCAGGTCGAGATCGTTGCGCTGGAGGGCGATCTGGGCGAGCAGGCCGTGGGCGAACGAGGGGTGGGTGGCGACCGCCATCTTCGCGTGCGTCTCCGCCTCGTCGAGCCGGCCGAGGTCGTAGTAGAGCGAGGC
>DASWQX010001002.1:0-2393 GCA_036403495.1 Thermoanaerobaculia bacterium | reverse complement strand
CGAGGGGTCCTGGCGGATGCCGGCGTCGATCAGCGGCAGGGCGGCCTTGTTGGCGCCGGCGTAGTGGACGCCGTTGACGATCGCGGCGGCCACGTCGGGCTTCAGCACGTAGTCGAGGAATTCGTAGGCGGCGTCGAGGTTCTTCGCGCTCTTGGGGATGGCGAGGTTGTCGATCCAGAGCGTCCCCCCCTCTTTCGGCACCACATAGGCGAGCCGTTCCGGCGCCTTGGCGACCACCGTGGCGATCTCGCCGTTCCAACCCTGGGCGAGGTCGACGTCGCCGGCCGCCAGCAGGTTGGCGAAGTCGGCGCTGTTGTAGGTGCGCACCAGTGGCTTCTGCGCCTTGAGCATGTCGGCGGCTTTGCGGAGCATCGCGGGGTCCGTCTCGTTGAGCGAGCGGCCCATCAGCTTCAGCGCCGCGCCGAAGGCCTCCCGGGGATCGTCGAGCATCAGGATGCGGCCGGCGTACTTGGGATCGAACAGCACCTTCCAACTGTCCACCACGCCCTGGACTTTCTTCTTGTCGAAGCCGATGCCGGTCGTCCCCCAGAGGTAGGGGATCGAGTGGGCGTTGCCCGGATCATATTTCTGGTTGAGGAGGCGCGGATCGAGGTTCTTGAAGTGGCGCAGCCGGGAGTGATCGAGCGGCCGCACGAGCCCCTGCGGGATCAGCGTCTTCAGCATGTAGTCGGACGGCACCACGACGTCGTAGCCGGCCACCCCGGACTGCAGCTTGGCGAGCACGGCCTCGTTGGAGTCGAAGGTGTCGACGTGCACCGCGATGCCCGTCTGCCGCTGGAAGTCGGCGATCACGTTTTTCGGCAGGTAGTTCGTCCAGATATAAATATTGAGCACCTTGCCGGTCTTGCCAGACGGTCCCTGACCGCAGGAGGCCAGGGACAGCCCGGCAAGGAGCAGAGCGGCGATCCGAAGCGGGGTCTTCATCGCGATCCCTTTCCCAGAAAAGACTGAGCGATTACGATCAGCGCGACCGTCCCCGCCAGCAGCAGCGTCGAGACGGCGTTGACCTCGGGGGTGACGCCGACCTTGAGCATTGAATAGATATAGAGCGGCAGCGTGGTGGCGCCCACCCCGGCGACGAACGAGGTGATCACGTAATCATCGATCGACAGCGTGAAGACGAGCAGGGCGGCGGCGGCGATTCCGGGGGCCGCCAGCGGCAGGGTCACCCGCCGGAAGGTCTCGAAGGGTCCGGCGCCGAGGTCGCGGGCGGCCTCTTCCAGTGCCGGATCGAGCCCGGCGAGGCGCGCCCGTACCACGATCGCCACGTAGGGGATGCTGAACACGACGTGAGCGATCACCACCGTCGCGATCGACAGTTGCATTCCGATCGTCCCGAAGAAGGTGACCAGCGCGGCGCCGAGCACCACCTCCGGGATGATCACCGGCAGGTAGAGCAGCGCCTGGGTGGCCCGCTTGCCGCGGAAGCCGTGCCGCGCGAGGGCCAGGGCCGCGGGCGTGCCGAGGAGGACGGCGGCGGCGGTGGTGGCCGCCGCCACCACGAGGCTGGTGCGGACCGCCTGGAAGAGGCTCGGATCGTCGAAGAGCTGGCGGTACCAGTCGAGCGTGAAGCCGGCCCAGAACGCCGTCTGCCGCGAGGCGTTGAAGGAAAACGCCACCAGGATCGCGACCGGCACGTAGAGAAAGAGGTAGACCAGCGCGGTGTGGGCGGCGAGCAGCCGCCGCAGCCATCCCTCCCGCCGATCCAGAGGTGGCGCGCTCACAGCAGCTCCTCGCCGCCGTGGCGCCTGGCGTAGACCGCGTAGGCGAGCAGCAGGACGAGCACGGCGGCCATCAGCTCGAAGGCGAGCGCCGAGCCGAACGGCTGGTTGCGGGCGACGGCGAACTGGTTCTGGATCAGGTTGCCGAGCAGCATGCCGCGGGCGCCGCCCAGAAGGTCCGAAACGACGAACTGGCCGAGGCTCGGCACGAACACCAGCACGACGCCGGCGGCGAGCCCGGGCAGGCTCAGCGGCAGCGTCACCCGCCGGAAGGCCTGCGCGCCGCCCGCTCCGAGGTCGGCGGCGGCTTCGAGGAGCGAGCGGTCGAGCTTCTCCAGCGAGGCGTAGAGGGGGAGGATCATGAACGGCAGCTCGCCGTAGAGGAGGCCGATCAGCACCGCCGTCTGCGTGTAGAGCAGCTCCAGGGGGTGGCGCACCAGCCCGCTTCCCATCAGCACCAGATTGAGCAGCCCTTCGGTGCGCAGGATGAACATCCAGGCGTAGGTGCGGATCAGGAAACTGGTCCAGAACGGCACCACCACCAGCCCCAGCAGGACCCCCTTCCAGCGCGCGGGGGCCAGGATCGCCAGATAGTAGGCGATGGGGAAGCTGGCGGCGACGGCGAGGGCGGTGGTCAGCGCCGCCAGCCAG
>DASWQX010001001.1:0-5884 GCA_036403495.1 Thermoanaerobaculia bacterium | reverse complement strand
GACTCGTTGCAGACCTGCCGGTAGTCCTCGATCCCCATTAGCCGGCAGGCGTCGTGCGAGGCGTAGCAGACCTCGACCGACGCCCGCGAGCCGAGCCGGCGGCTGACGATCGACTGGAGCTGGGTCAGCGCGATCGAGGGGATCTCGATCGACGAGAAGGGCATGTTGACGAGCGAGATCTTGAACATCTCCATCTCCTCAAAGGTCGAGCGAAGGGGTCGTCATGGGCGGTTCAGCCCCCGGGCCAGCCGGGTGCGCTCCTTCCAGGCGTCAGGGGTCCGCTGCCGCTCGGCGCGGCTGCGGGCCGCGTCCGGCACACCGGGCCGGGCTCCGCGCCCGGCAATACTGGCGGCGAGCGTGCGCGGCGTCGGGTTCTCGAACAGCTCGACGAGGGGGATCCGGACGTCGAGCTCGGCCTGGAGACGCTCGTGGACCGCGGCGAGGGCGAGGGAGTGGCCGCCGAGGTCGAAGAAGTTGTCGTCGCGCCCCGCCGCGGCGATCCCCAGCACCTGCCGCCAGTGGCGCTCGATCGCCTCTTCGACCGCGCCGCGGGGCGCCTCCCGCGAGGTGGCGGACGGCGGCGGTGGCGCGGGTAGGGCGTCGCGGTCCACCTTGCCGCGCGAGGTGAGGGGGAGGGCCGGCAGCGACACCCAGGCGACGGGAATCATCGGCTCGGGGAGAAGGGTGCGGAGAAAATCCCGCAGCTCACCGAAGGCGGGCACTTCCCCGGCCTTGAGGACGATCCAGGCGGCGAGACGGCCGTCGACGGGCGAGACCACGGCTTCGCCCACGGCGGGATGCGCGGTGAGCCGGGCCTCCACCTCACCCAGCTCGATGCGGAAGCCGCGGATCTTGACCTGTCCGTCGGCACGCCCCGCGAACTCGATCCGTCCGTCGTGGAGATGGCGCGCCAGGTCGCCCGTGCGGTAGAGGCGGGCGCCGGGCTCCTCCGCGAACGGATGGGGGACGAAGCGCTCGGCCGTGAGGCCGGGGCGGCCGGGATAGCCTGTGGCCAGTCCCCCGCCTCCCAGGCAGATCTCGCCCCGCGCGCCGGCCGGAACGGGGCGGAGGCCGGCGTCGAGCAGCAGCGCCTCGATACCGGCGATGGGGCGGCCGATGGCAGGAGCGCGAAGATCTCCTGCTGTCACCTCGCCGGCGGTCGCCACCACGCTCGACTCCGTGGGGCCGTAGTGATTGACCAGCCGGAAGCCGGGGTCTTCCACCGGAGCGCGCCGGAGGCGGTCGCCGCCGGTCAGCAAGGCGCGTAGCGAGAGCCCGTCCGGCAGCTTGCGGGCGAGCACCGCCTCGGCGAGCGGGGTGGGAAGGAACGCGATCGTGATCCCCTCGGCGGCCAGCCAGGCCGGCAGGGCGGCGGGGGAGGCCGCGACGTCGCGCGGGGACACGTGGAGGCTGGCGCCGGCGGCGAGAGCGGGCCAGATCTCCCAGACCGAGGCGTCGAAGGCGGGGCTGGCCACCAGGCTGGCGCGGTCTTCCGGCATCAATCCGTAGGCCTGGAGGTGCCAGGCGATCAGATTGGCGAGGCCGGCGTGCGGCACCTCCACTCCCTTGGGGCGCCCCGTCGATCCCGATGTGTAGATCACGTAGGCGGCATCGCCAGGGCCGGTCTGGCGCTCCAGATCCTCATCGCTCTCGCCGGCCCAGGCATCCCGGTCGGCGTCCAGACGGAACGCCTTGCCGGGGAAGCGGCCGGCCCAGCGGTCGAGCGTGAGCACGCAGGAGGCGCCGGCGTCCGCGACGGTTTCGGCGAGGCGCTCGGCGGGATGAGCGAGGTCGAGCGGCAGGTAGGCTGCGCCCGCCTTCCAGACCGCCAGCGCGGCCATCACCAGCTCCGGCGAGCGGTCGAGCGCCAGGGCGACGCGGTCCCCCCGGCGGACTCCCATGCGCCGGAGCCTCCGGGCCAGCCGGTTGGCATCGCGATTCAGCTCGCCGTAAGAGATCCGCGCTCCGTCCGCTGCCACTGCGAGCGCCCCGGTCTCCTTGTGGGCCTGCGCCTCGACCTGGCGATCGGCGGTGAGGCCAGGCTCCACGAAGCCGGTGCCGCTCCACTCGTGAAGCGCCTGGTGGCGCGCCGCGGCGCTCCAGAGGGGGAGGTCGCGAACGGATGTCTCGGGGGCGGCGACGGCGGCGTCGAGGAGAACCCCGAGCTGCTCCAGCAGACGCAGAACGGTCGGCGGCTCGAAGAGGTCCCGCTTGTAGCTGAGGGTCAGCGCCAGATCCTCTCCGAACGAGGCGCCCAGCCGGGTGGCCACCAGGGTGAGGTCGAAGTGAGCCACGTCGGCCTCGAACTCGAACAGCCGCGCCTCCAGGCCGGGGAGGTCGAACCCCGGGGGGAGGTCCTGGAGGCTGAAGATGACCTGGAAGAGGGGGTGGAGGCTGAGGTGGCGCTCCGGGGCCAGCTCCTCGACCAGCACCTCGAACGGCAGGTCCTGATGCGCCCAGGCGCCGAGCGCCCCCTCGCGCACCCGCGCCACCAGCTCGGCGAAGGGCGGGTCGCCCGCGAGATCGGTCCGCATCACCAGGGTGTTGGCGAAGAAGCCGATCAGCCCCTCGACCTCCGGCCGTGAGCGGTTCGCCACCGGAGAGCCGACGGCGACGTCCTCCTGCCCCGAGAGGCACGAGAGGAGGGCCGCGAACCCCGCCAGCAGCACCAGGTAAGGGGTGGCGCCTAGCCGGCGCCCGAGCGCTTCGAGCCGGCCGCTTGAAGCCGGCAGCGCCGCGGTCCGCCAGCTACCGCGAAAGCGCGGGGTCGCCGGCCTGGGGTGGTCGAGCGGCAGCTCCAGGGTTGGCAGGCCGGCCAGCCGGCGGCGCCACCAGGCGACCTGCCCCTCCAGCCGCTCCCCCGCCAGGGCCCGGCGCTGCCACTCGGCGAACTCGACGAAGCGCACCGGCAGCGGCGGCAGGGGGGAGGGGAGGCCCGCCGTGAAAGCCTCGTAGAAGGCGGCGAGCTCGCGGAAGAGGATCTCCATCGAGCCGCCGTCGAAGATCAGGTGATGAGGGGTGAAGACGAGCAGGTGGTCGTCGACTCCCAGGTCGACCAGCAGGGCGCGGAAGAGCGGTCCGACGGCGAGGTCGAAGGGGCGCTCGGCCTCTCCCGTGGCGAGCCGGCGCGCCTCAGCCTCCCACCGCTCCGGAGAGAGCGCTCCGAGGTCGACCTCCGGCAGCCGCACGGGCCCGGGGGGAGCGATCCTCTGCACTGGCTGGCCGTCACGGGTCTCGAAGGTGGTCCGCAACGGCTCGTGACGGTGGACGATCTCCGTGAGCGCTCCGCCCAGCGCCGGTACGGCAAGCTCGCCGCGCAGCCGCAGCCCGTGCGGGACGTTGAGATAGAACGCGTCGGGCGACAGGCGATCGAGGAACCAAAGCCGGCGCTGGGCGAGCGAAGCCGGGTAGGTGTCGGCTTCGGGGAGCGGCTCGATGGGGACCGGTGGAGTGCTCGTGGAGATCGCCGCGATCTGAGAGGCCAGCCCCGCCACGGTCGGCTCCTCGAACAGGGCGCGCAGGGAGAGGTCGACGCCGAACACCCGGTGCACCCGGGAGATGAGCCGGGTGGCCAGCAGCGAGTGACCGCCCAGCGCGAAGAAGTCGTCGTGGATTCCGACCCGGTCGAGGCCCAGCAGCGCGGCCCAGAGGCCGGCGAGCAGTTCTTCTGTAGGCGTGGCGGGAGCGTCCCCCCGCGGGACTTCCGGAGCGACCGTTGGCTGTTGCGCGAGGATCTCGATGCTCCCGTCGCCGAGCCGCCGCGCGCGGTCGCCGGTGGGCCGGCCGCCCGCATGGAGATCGCCGGGGGTGCCGATCGGCACCGGCCGCAACGCGCCGTCGAGCACCCGGCTGCCCGCCTCGGCCCACTCGACGGCGAGCTGATGGCGCTCGGCCGCGGAAAGGAGGGAGAGCGCGCTGACGCGCCGCTCGGGGTGAGCGGCCAAGTCGGCGACCAGCCGCAGCCACTGGCCGTTCAGCCGGATCGCCGTCGCGGGATCGTAACGGTCGCTCCGCAGCTCCCAGGCGCCGGCGACCCCCTCGTCCGTCTCCTCCATCCCCAAGTAGAGGTCGAACTTGGCTCTCCCGGAGCCGACGGACACCGGGGTGACCGCGAGGTTCACGGCGGAGAAGTCGGGGAGCGCCGGGCGGTCGAGGCTGAGCGCCACCTGGAACAGCGGGTTGCCGTCCGCCCGCCGCTCGGGGCGAAGCTCCTCGACCAGCCGCTCGAACGGCACCTCGCGGTGGGCGTAGGCGGCGAGCGCGGTCGCCTCGACTCTCTGGAGGAGGTCGGCGAAGGTCGGATCGCCGGCCAGATCGATCCGCATCACCAGGGTGTTGACGAAGAAGCCGATCAGCCCTTCGAGCTCGGGGCGGTCGCGGTTGGCGACCGGCGTTCCCACCGCGAGATCGGCGCTGCCGGTCACTCGGTGGAGGAGAGCGGCGAAGGCGGCGAGGACGGCCATGAAGAGGGTCTTTCCCCGCTCGCGGGCGAGCCCGGAGAGCGCCTGGGAGACGGCAGCCGGAAGGGCCGTCGAAAGCGCCCGCACCCGTGGGCTCGGTGCGGCGTCGGCGGGGTGATCCGCGGGCAGCTCCAGATCGGCCAGGCCGGCCAGGCGCTGCCGCCACCAGCCGATTCGGGAGCCCGGGATCAGCCGTTGCCGTTC
The DNA here is from genome assembly GCA_036403495.1 of Thermoanaerobaculia bacterium. Taxonomy (GTDB): domain Bacteria; phylum Acidobacteriota; class Thermoanaerobaculia; order Multivoradales; family UBA5704; genus DATARR01. The sequence goes on along the minus strand of DASWQX010001001.1, from coordinate 1,220 downwards.
CCAGACCGCGTAGTCGGCAGGCTGCACCTCCAGCGTCGGAAGGTCGGTAGGGCGGCCTGCCAATACAGCTTCATAGATCTCGCGCAGCTCGCTCATCACCACCCGCAGCGACCAGGCGTCGGCGACGATGTGATGGAAGACAGCCACGAACAGGTGGTCGTCGCAGCCCAGCCGCACCAGGACGGCGCGCAGGGGGAGCTCCCGCGCGAGGTCGAAGGGGAGCGCGGCCAGAGCGGTGGCGAGGCGGTCCGCCTCGGCCTCCCACGCCGGATCGGGGAGCGCCGCGAGGTCGATGGTCGAGAGCGCCTGGGGACTCCAGGGGACGATCTCCTGGAAGGGGCGCCCCTTGGTCTCCCGGAACAGCGTCCGCAGGGCTTCGTGCCGGCGCCGGATCTCGTCGACGGCCGCGCCCCAGGCGGCGGCGTCGAGAGGGCCGCGAAGGCGCAGGGCGAGCGGCACGTTGTAGGCGCTCCCCGGCTGGAGGCGGTCGAGGAACCAGAGCCGTTCCTGCGCGGCGGAGAGCGGCAGGTCGCCACCCCGGGCCACGGGGACTACGGGGGGGAGCGGTTCGGACCCCGGCTCCGCGGCGAGGCGGGCGGCCAGGGACGCCGGCGTCGGCGCCGCGAAGAGGGCGCCGACCGGCAGCTCGACGCCGAAGGCGTCGCGGATGCGCGACAGGGCCTGTAAGGCGAGCAGGGAGTTGCCGCCGAGGGCGAAGAAATCGCCGTCGGCCCCGACGCGGTGGTGCCCGAGCAGGGCGCCCCAGATTCCGGTCAGCGTCCGCTCGGCGTCCGAGGCCGGCGCCGCGTTCCCACCGGCGGCTGGCGCGGGCGCGGGGAGGGCCCGCCGGTCGACCTTGCCGTTGGGGGTCAGCGGCAGGCGGTCGAGAATGGCCCAGAGCGCGGGGATCATCGGCTCGGGGAGCCGCTCGCGTAGCCAGGCGCGCAGCTCGGCCGCCGTCGGCGCCGGCGGCCGGGACGCCACCCAGGCGGCTAGGCGTTTGCCGGCAGTACCGTCATCCACAGCAGCCACCACCGCCTCCTGGATTTGCGGGTGGGCGGCGAGCGCCGCTTCGACCTCTCCCGGCTCGATGCGCCAGCCGGCGATCTTCAGTTGCTGGTCCGAGCGGCCGAGGAAATCCAGCGCTCCTGATCCCAGCCAGCGCGCCCGGTCCCCCGTGCGGTAGAGCCGCTCGCCGTTCCCGGAGGGATCGGGGACGA
>DASWQX010001000.1:0-2579 GCA_036403495.1 Thermoanaerobaculia bacterium | reverse complement strand
GCTGGCGGCGGCCCTGGAGCGAGCCGCATGAAGCTGGTGATCTTCGGGCTGACGCTCAGCTCCTCGTGGGGGAACGGCCACGCGACGCTCTGGCGCGGGCTCTGCCGGGCCCTGGCGAAACAGGGGCACCGCATGGTCTTCTTCGAGCGCGACGTCCCCTACTACGCCTTGCACCGCGATCTCCGGGAGCTCCCCGGCACCGACCTGAAGCTCTACGCGGACTGGGAGTCGACTCTCTCCGAGGCGCGCCGGCAGGTCGCGGACGCCGATGCCGCGATAGTGACCTCGTACTGCCCGGACGGCGCCGCGGCCGGCGAGCTCGTCCTCTCCACCGCCGGCCCGCTCAGCGTCTTCTACGACCTCGACACGCCGGTGACCCTCGAGCGGTTCGGGCGCGGCGAGCCGGTGCCCTATCTGCCGTCCGCAGGTCTCGGCGGCTTCGACCTCGTGCTCTCCTATACGGGAGGCCGGGCCCTCGACGAGCTGCGCGAGCGCCTCGGCGCCAGACGGGTGGCGCCGCTCTACGGCAGCGTCGATCCGGAGGTGCATCGGCCGGCCGACCCCCGGCCCGACTTCCGGGGAGACGTCTCCTATCTCGGCACCTACGCGGCCGACCGCCAGGAGGCTCTGGAGCGGCTCTTCCTGCAACCAGCCCGCCGCCTGCCGGCGAAGCGCTTCGTGATCGGCGGCGCCCAGTACCCCGTCGACTTCCCCTGGGGCGACAACGTCTTCTTCGTCCGCCACCTGCCGCCGGCGGACCACGCGGCCTTCTACGCCTCCTCGCCGCTGACCCTCAACGTTACGCGGGCCGCGATGGCGGGGATGGGCTACTGCCCCTCGGGGCGCCTGTTCGAGGCCGCCGCCTGCGGCACCGCGCTGCTCTCCGACTCCTGGGAGGGGCTCGACCGCTTCTTCGAGCCGGGCCGCGAGATCTTCACGGCGTCGGGCACGGACGAGGCTTCTGAAATCCTCTCTCTCCCGCGCGAAGAGGTCCGCAAGGTCGCCCACGCCGCCCGCGAGCGGACTCTGGCCGAGCACACGGCGGAGAAACGGGCGGCGGAAATGGTGGACTTGATGGCGGGCCCTCCATGAGCATCTGGGGGCTCGTCCCCGCCGCCGGCATCGGCAGCCGGATCCAGCCGCTCGCCTTCTCCAAGGAGCTGCTGCCGGTGGGGAGCCGCGTCGACGGCGGCACGGAACGGCCGAAGGCGGTCTCGGAGTACCTGGTCGAGCGGATGCTGGTCGGCGGCGCCACCCACATCTGCATGACGATCTCGCCGGGGAAGTCCGACATCGTCGAGTACTACGGCAGCGGGGTGGGGCCGGCGCACGTCTCCTTCGTGGTGCAGCCCGAGCCGCGGGGGCTCTGCGACGCCCTGTTCCGCGCCCTGCCGCTGATCGGCGCCGGCGACCAGGTGCTGATCGGGCTGCCGGACACCGTCTGGTTCCCGGAGGACGGCTTCCGCCGGCTCGACGAGGACAGGCTCTCCTTCCTCCTCTTCCCGGTCGAGCGCCCCGAGCTGTTCGACGCCGTGGTGACCGACGGCGAGGGCCGCGTGCGCGAGATCCAGGTCAAGCGGCCGGACGCCTCCAGCTCCTGGATCTGGGGGGCGTTCCGCATGCCGGGGCGGGTGCTGCACGACCTCCACGCCCTCTGGCGCGAGCGCGGCCGGGAGGACGTCTACGTGGGCACCCTGGTCAACGAATGGCTGGCGCGCGGCGGCGAGGCCCGCGGCGTCCGCGCCGGCGAGTCCTACGTGGACGTGGGGACGCTCCACGGCTACCGCGAGGCGATCCAGCTTCTGGAGAAACGGGAGGTGCTGGTGTGATCGAAGCCGTGAAGCTGTGGAACGAGCCGAACAACAAGTCCCATTGGGATTTCGAGATCGATCCCGACTGGAAGCTGTTCGCCCGCATGGCCATGCTGGCGGGAGACGCGGTGCGCGGGGAGAACGCCACCCTCACCCGCGTCCTCGGCGGCATGTCGCCGATCGATACCGCGTTCGTCCGCAACATGCAGGGGCAGGGGGTGCTCGACCACGTCGACGCCATCGCCGTGCACGGCTTCCCGCTCGACTGGAACCATTGGCAGATCCACGAATGGCCGGAGCGCCTGGCGGAGATCCAGGCGCTGACCGACCTCCCCGTCTGGGTGACCGAGGTGGGCATCTCCACCTTCGGCGCCGAGGAGGTGCAGGAGTTCGGCCTGAAGCGCACCGCGCAACTGCTGGCCGGCCGCGTGCAGCGCGTCCACTGGTATTCGCTGTACGACCTGCCCAAGGCCTGGCCGGCCACCACGCGGCACCGCGAAGCGGAAGGCTCGTCGTACTACCGGCATTTCTATATGGGGTTGGTCCGCGAAGACGGGTGTCCGAAGCAAGCGCTCCGGCATTTCAGCGAATTCACGCCGGAGATGGGAATCTGCCAGTGGTTTCACTTCGAGGACCACCGTCTCGAAGGGATGGTCCGCTGGCTGAAGGAGCTCGGCGTGCGGCGGCTGCGCACGGGCCTGTCGTGGGCGGACAGCTTCCGCCCGAACGCGCTCGCCTGGTTCGACCGGCAGATGCGGGCGTTCGAGC
>DASWQX010000999.1:0-4059 GCA_036403495.1 Thermoanaerobaculia bacterium | reverse complement strand
CTTTTCAGCATGGCGGAGGCCCCTCGGCTTTCCTCCAGGATCGCCCAAGAGGTCGGGCCCGGCGCCAGCTCCAGGTAGGTCGCGGTGGTGGGCAGGACGACCGAGTCAACAAGGACGTCTTTCTTCGGATCGATCCGATGGAGCCGCCACAGGGGCTTCTTTTGGGGCTGCTGCTCTCGCGTCAGCAGGTAAAGGAAGGCCCCGCGGCCATAGAGCGCGATGGGGAGCGTCGAAGCATCGGCCACCCTCACTCGTCCGCCGGCCGAGTCCTGTCCCTCATCCTTCGGCAGCTTGGGAAGCCGCTCGAAGCCCGGCGGAAAAGCCTTCAATCGTTGCCCCGTGCGGAGATTCAGAAGGTAGGAGGGCTCATCGAACTGCAGCGCATAGGCACTCTCTCCCGCCGTCGCAGACACGGTGTTCAACACCAATGCGAGGTCCCCTCCCTTCGACTGGTAGGAGACCTCCTTGACCACTTTGAGGATCTTCGGAGCGGGCGTCAGGCCGACCTGGATGAATCCCCAGGTCCAGGAGCCGTCCTCTCTCCGGAGAGAACCGAAACCGGCGAGATTCGGCCCCAGCCATGTCTCATTGATGAGGGAGAATCGAGGCGGGGTACCCTGAGTCGAGGAGCGTGTGGCTTTGAAGTCGCGATTCAACCAGATCCAGTCGTAGGCACTGCTGCGCACCACGAAGCCCTCAGGCGTCGCATGCACCTGAGTCGGCTTGAACTCCTTCGTGTAGGAAGATGGCGTCCCCACCACGCTGAGGCGGGAGCCGTCCGGCCGATATCTTAGGAGCTGGTGGGAAGACACGTCCGCCAGGACCAGCTCCCGGCCCTCGAAGCTCCAGACCATCGAGGAGATCGATCCGGGGCGTGGATTCAGAGCGGCCCGGTGGCATACGGAAGCTTCGGCTAGAACCTGGCCTCCAGACATGCCCAGGAAGCCGATGACGGAGAGCGCTCGGCCGATTCTACGATTTAGTCGCCTCATAGGGCACGCGGGCAGTAAAAGAAACAGGCATGGCAACTGTTGCCCGCTCCGTCGATGCAGTCGTTCAGGGCCTGGATCCAGGTCATCGGAAGACACTGGATGTCGCAGAAGGCGGAGCTGCGCGCGGGGACCAGGAAGGAACCCCCAAACAGCGCAATCGCCGCAAGGAGACGGGGAATTGACCTGAGCCGGCCTCTATTCATGATTTGACCTCCCGAATGCATGTGGGTTCAAACAGGTTGGAAGCAGTACATGATGCAGGACCGGCAGGTATCCGGCGGCCCTTCAAAGCAGTCTCCGAGGAACGGGAGCCACGTCGAGGGCCAGCACTCGAAGGTACACATGGCATTGCTGCGGGCAGGGATCAGAAACGCTACGACGAACAGCCCAACGGCGAAACCTAGCCGTAAAACCGCCCAACGACCTCTCTTCAAGGGGGACCTCCCGTTCCAGGTCAGAGTCACGACATACCGTAACCCTGAAAGAAGTGGCTACTTCCAGTAAGTGCCTGGAAGAAGAAAATCGTGACAGCTCCCCTGAATATTCGCCTATTGCGAATTGCTGAGGCCTTGGTCTCGTAGCGCTTTCTGGCGCCGTCTCCGGATCGAGGTCCAGGTGCCAGGAGTCTTGACCGGAGCTGGGATGAGGTGAGCTAGGAGGCTCTCCGAAGTCCGCTCGGGGTATCCCCGCAGGCCGGCGTCCCATCCACGGCTTCGACGAGTCCCCGGGGCGCACATTGTCGAGCGGCGAGATCAGCGATCTCTTCTTCCAACCGAGCCAACATGTCGGTCACCGACAGCTTGAGGTCCATGTTTTTCCTCGTGAGTGGCCTGCCGGCTCCGGTTTGCAGGCAAACAGGCTCAGTATGCGGGAAAACGAGGCCGGTTGGCAGTCAGTTCCGACCGGTTTGCGGGAAATCGGCTATTTTTGCCAGCATACGGGCCCCGGTTTGCTGGCAAAAAAGGCCTCTTGCCAGCTTAACGGGGCCAGTATTCCGGAAAATGGCCCCGGTTGGCTGCAAACCAGACGTTTTTGCCGACATGCCGGGCTCAGTGCACCGCGCCGGCATCCCAGACGATGTGGCCATCCACCATCGTCAGCACGCCGCTTTCGAGATGCCAGGCGCTTCGTTTCGGCGCGGCTTGCAGTAGGATAAACACAGCTTTCCCCGAAGCACCAAAATAGGCCTGCGAGCCAGGGAGGCTCGGCGATCGGCACCGGAGGTCCCATCCCATGCGCAAAGCTCTCTTCGCCCTGGCCGTCGCCTCGTCCCTCGCCGCGCCTTTCAGCCTACTCGGTTCGCTTCAGACCCTCTTGGATTCGGTCTGGAACACCGCCCCCATCGCCAAGGCAGGATGCGGCATGGACCCGAACGGCCGGTGCGTGCCCGCCCCTGCGCCCCAAACGCAACTCGACGCAGGCTGCGGGGCGGACCCGGACGGACGCTGCAAAGCGGGCTCATAGGGCAAACCGAAGGCCCGGGTCGTGGCGGGCCCGGTGAAGGAAGGCCAGCAGGCGGCGGGCCAGCTCGGCCGTCGCCGTCTCGCCTTCGGCCCGCGAAGAATCTCAAGAGGGGCCGAGGCTAGCAAATACCTCCAAGGCGAGCTCTGGCCCGGGACGCTTCCACCAAACCCGCAAGTATTCCTTTATTGTCGGGAGGAGCCGTGGATCTAGAGTTCTTCGGTCGGCCGCGCTAATGAGTCCTCTCCATACAGTTTTGAGCTGCTCATGGATCGAGCCCAAAAGCTCAAGCTGAGTCAAGGCGCGCCTGCCTAGTTCGGCAGCTCTATCAGACTCACCAGCCTTCACATAAAAGGCGAACAGGTATAGTAGATCCAAGAACGCATCTTTCAGCAGCGAGTGCTCCAAGTCCTGATCTACCACCTCTTCAAAGAGCCTCTCGGCTTCAACTCGATGTCCCAGAGCTTCGAGTATCCTTCCAGCCGTGAACTGGCTACGAATCTCAGCTCTCGGACCAGGCTGAAACTTCTTAAGCGCCTCTGCTGCTCGAAATGCATTGAGGGCTTGGAAGGTTTGAGATGTCTCGATGAGGCACTCGGTCCTGATTAGCTCAAGCAGCCAAAGCAGCGCGGGTTCACCCTCTGAAACCAGCGGCTTGGCCCTTTCGAGAACAATTATCCCCCGCTTCGGATCGGAATCAACCAGGATGTTCGCCATCTGAACCAATGTCCTGGCCACCGAAAGCCAATCATTCTCGGCCTCATAAAGGCACCTACGCTTTTCCAGTCTCTCAATCGCGTCCGACCTAAAGCCTCGGTCGCTCTGGAGCGAGGCGCTGATCGAAAGCCATCGGGCCTCAACGAGACTATCCTTGATCAGTGGAGTGGCCCGTTTCAGGGCATCGTCAGCGGCATCCCATTCAGCGGCAAGTCGGCGTGAGTTGGCGAGCTCAATCCAGACACTCGCAGCAAGCTTATTCCTCTCGAAATCCGGCCATTCTCTTGGGTCTAGACCCTTGATCGCCAGGATCGATAGCCGAGCCGCGGTTTCGGCCTCCGCGCGAGTCGAGGGTCGTTTGACGACACCGAGAAGCAGAGACAGGAATTCCCGAGTGTGGCACGTGCGGCTGAGAGCCAAGCGATCTCCTTGAGCATCCTTCGGGAGGCGGCGAAGATTCTCCCACTCGGCGCGAGCCAGCAGACCAGAGACCAAAAACTCGGACTCGGCATCAACCAGTTTCACAGTTTCTCTGATCCCTCCCACTGACTCCGCCGTGCGGCTTCGACAATCTCCGCGGTTCAACTCTGGACCGGGACATTTCCACCAAATCCGCAAGTATTCCTTGATTGTCGAGAGGATCTGAAGATCCAGAGTTCTTCCGTCGGCCGCGCTGATGAGTCCTTTCCATACAGTCTTGAGCTGCTCATGGATCGAGTCCAAAAGCTCAAGCTGACTCAGAGCGCGCCTGCCTGATTCGGCAGCTCTATCAGACTCGCCAGCTTTCACGTAAAAAGCGAACAGGTAGAGCAGATCCAGGAATGCGTCTTTCAGCAGTGAGTGCTCCAAGTCTTGAGCTACCACCTCTTCAAAGAACCTTTCGGCTTCA
>DASWQX010000998.1:0-5749 GCA_036403495.1 Thermoanaerobaculia bacterium | reverse complement strand
GGTCCACAGAATGCACGGCACGGCCACTCCCAGGCCAATTATTTGTCCTAGACATGGTTAAATATGGCCCCCGGGGACGTCGACCGGGGGAATTGAAAAGCCCGACTTTTCATGGAGAATCCGGTAAATTCTATCAATATAGATTCGCTCGAAAAACTCTGATGTTAGATAATTCAGGTTGTAATAAAAATTCTCCCTCGGCTCACTCAGAGCTTCCTCGGTAATAGCAGATTTGTTTCCTTCAGCACCGCATTCTTCGTACGTGGCATACCACAAATTCTCATAGTCCTCGACGAATTCCTTAATCGCGCGCTTCTGTCGCGCTGTATCTCCAATATAGATTTTCTCCGTCCATATCTTTTGAGTGCTGTCCTTCTTGGGGATCGGAGCATAGACAATTTGTGTATTCTCTATCGTGTAGAGGCCGAAGTCATAATAGTCGGTAGCCCGTACCTCCGATTCCGCGATATAGCGACACTCAATAGCTTCGTAAAGCTTCATCCGATTTTGGATGACAACGATATCAGCCGCATATTCAATAATTGCTTTGGCGAATTGGCTTCGCGGAGTGTCAGAACCGTCGTTGGCCTCATAGATCCAGTCATAGTTAAAGAGAAATAGGAGGAGGAGGTCCTTATCGAAGAAAACGATGCGGGATCCGCGGGGACGCCTCGGGCTCTCCTTATGGCCTACCGAAGAGCGGACCCTCTTAGCGTTCGGAGTGTTGGATGCATTTTTTACTTTTACTGCGATTCTACGGAGATATTCATCCCAGTGACGTATAAATTTATGTTGAAGCCCGACATCTATCGGAAGGCTCTTGCGACCATGGCCGAAGTCCAAAGATGGAAGTAGAAAGGCCATGAACTCCTGGATCTCTACATCGTCCCGAATAAAAAAATGATATGTTGGCGACTCTTTCTCTCTAGGCTTGTAATTTTCTCGGCAATAATAATGAGGACGTTTAGCAGGGTACTTCTGATAGGTTTCTTTGACAAGCTTCTCGAATTTGTGAACCTGCGGTTTCGAACTCAACAACTGGAAAAACGCATCGATAATCCGCTGGCGATTTTCAACGGCTAACGTCGTCACAACAGTCGTTACAACGATGGTGATGATATGAGCCAAATTCTCAGTCATGCCGATCCCCTGTTTCAAGTTGTCCTGCTGTTTCGACCTGAACCGGAATGGCTCCCTCCCCAGTCTCCATCGCCAGGATCATCCCCTGGGAGTTCTCCCCCTGGAGTTTCTTGGGAATAAGATTGGTCACCACAAAGAGGTGCTTTCCCACTAGGTGCGCAAAATCATTTGCGGCGCCGATGTGAGCCACGACGGTGCGGCCTCCTTCGAAACACAGGAGCACGTAGCCCGCCTTGCCAGACGCCGGCATCTCGACGGTGGTGACTCGCAGGGCCTCCAACTCGCCGTCCACGAGGATGTCCAGAGTGAGTTGAGGAGGAGCGACGACTGGAGCCACGGCTTTGAGATTTTCGCGAGAGGCGGCGACCAGCGCTTCCGTCCGGACGGGATCTACCCGATCGGCCAGCCTTTCATAGGGCTCGACGAGACACGACTCTAGGATCTCATCGATTCCTTCCCAGGTCAGGGCAGGTAAACGCAGCATACGGGCCGTCCGCGCCGCGAAATCCGGCAGGATCGGTTGGAGAAGAGTAGCTAGGATACGGAAGCCATTGAGAGCTGCCGTGCAGATGCCTGCAGCCGCGGCCGGATCTTCCTTGGCGACGCGCCAGGGTTCTCGCTCCTGGAAGTAGATGTTGATGATGCCGGCGAGCTCGGCCAGCAGGCGTGCCGCCAGCGCGAATTCGCGCCGCTCGAAGAAGTCTGCAATCTCGTCTCGCCTTGCGCGGACCCTCAATATCAACTCCCGGCCCTCGCTATCAAGCGTCCCGAGCCGGCCACCACAGCTCTTGTGCAGAATCGCGAGCGCCCGGCTGGGAATGTTCGCCAACTTATGGACCAAGTCGGTGTTGACCCGCTGAATGAAGTCGTCGAAGCTCAGGTCGAGGTCTTCCACCTTGGAGCTCAACTTGGCCGCATAGTAATAGCGTAGGTATTGGGGATCCAGGTGCTCTAGGTATGTGGACGCGTTGATGAAAGTGCCACGGGTTTTCGACATCTTTTCGCCGTTGACCGTCAGGAAACCATGAACCGCCAACTCGTCTGGCGTCCGGAAGCCCGATCCCATCAGGGTCGCCGGCCAGAACAAGGCATGGAAATAGACTATGTCCTTGCCAATAATGTGGACGACCTCCGATTCTTCTTCCCGCCGCCAATAGGAATCGAAGTCGGCACCGTGTTGCCGGCACCAAGCCAGCGTCGTTGCCATATATCCGACGGGGGCGTCGAGCCAGACGTAAAAATACTTGCCTGGATGGTCGGGAATCTCGAAACCGAAGTAAGGGGCGTCGCGCGAGATATCCCAGTCCTGGAGGCCAGCGGTAAAGAATTCGTCCAGCTTGTTGGCCACGTCTTCCTGAATCCGCCCTCCGGAGCGCAACCAAACCTTCAGCCGGTCCGTGAAGTTGGCCAAGTGGAAAAATAGATGGGTCGACTGCCGCCACTCCGGCACGGTGCCGCAACGACCGCAGTAGGGATCGATTAGGTCACGCGGCATGTACGTATGCGAGCAGACCTCGCAGGAGTCGCCATACTGGTCCTGAGAGCCGCAATTCGGGCATTTCCCCTTGATGTAGCGGTCGGGCAGAAACATCTCATCCTTGGGACAATAGGCCTGCTCAATGTCCCTCGTAAGGATGTGACCGTTGGCCTTGAGCGCATTGTAAATCTCGATCGACAGCTCTTGATTTTCGGGTGAATGGGTGCTGTAGTAATGGTCGAACTCGATTCCGAAGCCCGCGAAATCCCGGCGGTGCTCATGCCAGACACGGTCGATCAACTCTTCGGGAGTGATCCCCTCATTCCAGGCCCGGATCATGATCGGCGTCCCATGGGTGTCGTCGGCGCAGAAGAAGACGACCTCGCGGCCACGCAGCCGCCAGTAGCGTGCCCAAATGTCACCCTGGATGTACTCGACGAGATGGCCGAGGTGAATCGGACCGTTGGCATAGGGAAGGGCACAGGTGACGAGAAGCTTTTTCATCGGCTGGTCCTTCTTTCGCTCACGAAAGACGACTTCCGTCGGGTATTTGCGCTGTAACCTGGCCGGCCAAGGGAATCAGGTACCGGGTAAATCGCAGGCCCCCCGCCAGCAAGGGATGAAGCCCGGTAGCGACGACGACCCGTTCACCCGGCGCATGTCCCGAGGCAATGGAGGCCGGAGACAGCACCTCGACCGGCTCGTCGAGGTGCACGGTCAGAATGGACAACCCCTGGATCGAAGGGTGCGGGCGGGCCGCGGTGAGGGTCCCTACTCGCAGATCAAGCTTGCGAAATTCCTCGATCTGAATCTGAGGTTTCATGCTTGACTCCCTGCCCGAGCCTCAATGAGGTCCACCAATTCGGCCTTCCCGCCGCAAAAGGTTTCGACGAGCTCGGCCAGCAGCCAGGAGCCAGCGAGCAGATCCTGAGCGGGTAGGGATGCGTTGCCCTGCAGGAAAAAGACAATGTCCCGGGATTTAGCCTCGACTTTCGAAGAGTCGCCCTGCAGAACCTCCAAGCGACAGATGATTCGCCCCTCGGGATCGACGTACGCGTATTCCCCTTCACACGACAGAGGTGAGGCCTCGTCCAAGGGGATGAAGACGTCTTTGGCTTCCACGCGGCGCAAGGTCACAGGCGTCTTCAGTTTGTCGAGATCGTGGGCGCCGATCGAGAGAAGCGTCTTGGCAGAGGCAATGTTGTAAGCATCGACGACGGCCCCTGCGGCGGTGAAATCCAGATGGCGGCGCACGTAGCGAAGGATGCTCGCGGGAGCGGCCGGCACGTCGGCGACGCCGAAGCCACGATGAACGCGCTCGTACTCCTGGAAGACCGGATGGCTCGAGAGCGAGCGATTTTTCCAGTAGGTGCCTAGTTGTCGGCCCACCTCTCGCCGGTACGCCATCAACTCGGGCGGAGTCCGCGAGTTGTCGACGCCACGGGCTACGACGACCGACGTAGAAAGGCCGAGTTGCAGCAACTCAGCAGAGACTTGCAACATCCGAGAGCCTCCCAGGGCTGCCCCCCTTCCGGATGATCCGGAGGGATCGAGGTGAAAATTGGAATCAACACCTACCCTTCGGTTTCTTTAGGCTCCGCCGGCCGTTCCCAAGGGAACATGTCGCGCCCGTAGTGTCCATAGGAAGCCGTCTGATAGTAGCTCCAGCCCTGTGGCTGTCGCAGACCGAGCCGCTTGATGATGGCGCGGGGAGAGAGGTCCGCTTCGCTGAACAGATTAAGCTTGTAGAGCTCTTTGGATACGTCCTCGCCGGTGTCGATGATCGCGGTGAACATCTCCGGCTCGTGCTTGCCAATTCCATAGGCGAGGGTAACCGTGCACTCCCGGGCGCCACCCACCCGATGATGGACGACCGTCCGGGCGATATGGCGACACATGTACGCCGCAGAACGGTCCACCTTTGTGGGATCCTTCCCCGAGTAGGCGCCGCCGCCGACCGGGACCCGCGGTCCATAGGCGTCCACCACGATCTTGCGTCCCACCACGCCGGCGTCGCCCGTCGGCCCACCGACGACGAAGCGCCCGGTCCCGTTGACCGTGACCAGATCCTTGTCGATCTCCTTGCCGAGGACGGGCCAGACGGCGTGCTGAAGCAGTTGACTCTTGATATCCGGGGTTGAGATCTCCTCGGAGTGCTGTGCGGCAATGATCACCCTGGAGACGGTTCCGTCGGGATCGATCGTCACCTGGGATTTACAGTCCGAGCGAAGCCAGGGCAGCGCTTCCTTGACTCTCAGTTCGTGGAGCCGCAGGCAGAGATCGCGCGCCAGCGCCCACTCGCGGGGCATTCCCTCGGGGGTCTCGTCCGTGGCATAACCAACCATGACACCCTGATCTCCGGCGCCCCCTCCGTCCACGCCCGTGCCATCCGGCGCCTCATCCTTCTTGCCCTTGCCGATATCGACCGACTGACTGCGAAGGTGGTTGATGACGGTCAATTCACCGCAGAAGTTCTCGTCGTCCTCCGCATCTCGCTTCGCATAACCTCCCTGCCAGATATCCCCATAGCCGCTGTCCCTCCATACCTTGCGGGCCAGCCGGGTGATGTCAAGTTGACCTTTGATCCAGGGGGTTAGCTTTACCTCGCCCGACACGATCAGGAGGTTGTCCTTGACCAGGCACTCGATCGCAGTACGAACCTCAGGAAGAACAGCTTTTTCGGGTTTGAGTTCGCGATCCTCTCGGGCCGCGAGGCTAAGAACCTCGTCCAGGATACGGTCGGCGACCTGGTCGCAGAACTTGTCAGGGTGGCCGGCCGAGACGTGCTCAGCTGTCCGCGCAATCTTCTGGCCCATTTAGGTCTCCTTACTAGTCTTATATTATTTACACATAACTTGACAAGATCCATCACGAAAGATTGGGGGAAACTTGATCCGACTGAGATTCATCCCTCCTTGGACAAAGCATCCTCTAAAGGAGATTCTTTCGGCTCCCTAATAAGACGCGCAGGCTTTGCGCGAAAAAGACCAGTCGTCTAGGGACCTGAGTTGGCATGAACGCTGGAGCCAGCGGCAGAACGCCGCCATGAAGCTCGGCGGTCTGGTGGGCACCCTGACGCTCGAAGGCGATCTGGCGCCGTTCGCTCCCCTGCTCCGCACCGCGGAAGTGCTC
>DASWQX010000997.1:0-5880 GCA_036403495.1 Thermoanaerobaculia bacterium | reverse complement strand
GACCACGCCGGGGGGCAGCCACATAGGCGCGCCGGGATCGAGGTGGTCGGCCTTGCCGAGCGCTCCCAGCTCGCGGCGCAGGAAGTGCACGAGCAGGCGGCCGATGTCGTCCCGCCGCTCGCGTAGCGGGGGGAGCCAGATCTCGTAGCCCCCCAGCCGGTGGAGGAGAGGCGCGCGGAACTCCCCCGCGGCGGCGCGCGCCTCGAGGTCGGCGTCGGTGGCGGAGAGCACCCGCACGTCCACGCGCTGCGGGCTCTGGGTGCCCACGGGATGGACCTCGCCGGTCTCCAGGGTCCGCAGCAGCATCACCTGCACCTCGGGAGTCGCCTCGCCGACCTCGTCCAGCAGCAGGGTGCCGCCGTGGGCCTTGCGGAAATACCCCTCCTGCCCTTGCACCGAGCCGGTGTAGGCGCCGCGGGCGGCGCCGAAGAGCTCCGAGGCGACCAGCGTCGGTGGGATGGCGCCGAGGTTGACGGCGATGAACGGTCCGCCGCGGCGCCGGCTGGCGTCGTGGAGCGCCTGCGCCGCCAGCTCCTTGCCGGTACCGGTCTCGCCGCGCAGCAGCACCGGGACGTCGAATTCGGCCACGCCGGCGATCTCGGAGCGCACGCGGGCGATGCCGCCGCTGTCGCCCACCAGGCCGAAGCGTTTCGCCGCCGGCGCCGCCAAATGGTCGAGGACGTGGAGGAGCAGCACCATCCGGTCTGCCAGCTCGAGCACGACTCCGCGGCTGAGGTCCGCCGCCGAGATCGCGAGGTCCCCCACGAGCGGCACGCCGTCCACTTTCACGCTCGTCCGGCTCTCTCCGGTCGCGAGGGTGATGCCCCCCTGGGGCGCCGGCCGCAGGTGCAGGGGCTCGCGGCTGATGTGGCGGTCGCCCAGCGGCTCGCCCGCCGCCGCGTCCGGCGCCGCGAGCTCGGGCTGGAGACGGCTGAGCAACGCCTCGCGGCCGAGCGGCAGCTCGCTCAACAGCGCGCGGTCGCCGATCCGGCGCAGATCCGGATGGTAGAGGAGGGTGAGCGCCGGGACCGCGGCGGGGTTCGTCCGACCTCCCTGGATCGGCGGCAACCGGCCTGTCCCGGACATCCCGAGCGTCGAGCCGTCGGACTTCACGTGCGCCATTTGACCGCATTCTAACCGGGTCCGGCTCCGTTTTCGGTATGCTGGCCCGAAAGCCGACATCCGAATCATGCCGCCCCCTCCGGACCTCCCCGTGCTCTACCAGGACGGCGTCCTCCTGGCCGTCGACAAGCCGGCCGGCCTGGCGGTCCACCGGGGTGCGGCGCGCGACCGCACGGTGGCCTTGCAGCTCGTCCGCGACCGCGCCGGCCGCCACATCCACCCCGTCCACCGCCTCGACCGCGCCACCAGCGGCGTCCTCCTCTTCGCGCTCGATCCGGCGACCGCGCGAAGGCTCCAGGAGCGGTTCGAGGCGGGGGCGGTCGCCAAGCGCTACCTCGCCCTGGTGCGCGGCATCCCGCCGGAGTCGGGGGTGATCGACCATCCGATCCCCCGCGACGTCGACGGTCCCCGTGTGCCGGCGCTGACCGAATTCCGCCGCCTCGCCACCTTCGAGCGCTACGCCCTGGTCGAGGCCCGTCCGCGCACCGGCCGCCGCCACCAGATCCGCCGCCATTTCAAGCACCTCAGCCACCCGCTGATCGGCGACGTCCGCTACGGCAAGGGGGAGCACAACCGCCTCTTCCGCGACCGCTTCGGCCTCCACCGCTTGGCCCTGCATGCGATCGAGTTGGCGTTCGACCACCCCGAGACTGGCGAGCCGCTGAGGATCGTGGCGCCGGTGCCAGAAGATCTGGCCGGGCCGTGGAGGGCGATGGGAGTCGGGATCAGGGGAGAATGGGCCTGAGCGTCAGGCTTCTTTCAACAGTAGGGAACGAATCTCCGCCTCCAACCCGGGCGCTTCCAGGGTCGCGGTCTCCCAGACGACTTCCAGATTCACTCCGAAGTAGTCATGGACTAGCTTGTCGCGCATGCCGGCCATGTCTCGCCAGGGGAGATTGGGATAACGAGCCTTCAGCTCCGCAGGCAGCCGTTTGGTGGCTTCGCCGACGATCTCGAGGGCGCGGACCACTGCGAAGCTCGTCTTTTCGTCAACCGTGAACTGTTCGTAGGTCATTCCCTGCACGAAGACCTGCGCCTTCGCCAAGCTGTCTCGGATATCTTCGAGATAATCGAGGTAGGTGCGTGTCATACCGGAACGGCTTCGCGGAGGATGTTTTGGCCGATCCGAGGTTTGAGAGCGCTCTTCATCACGAGATCGACCTTGACCCCCAAGAGGTCGCTGAGATGATTTTCGAGGGCGATGTACTGCAGGAGCCCCGGTGCCTTATCGAACGTCACCAGCACGTCGAGATCGCTTTTCTCGGTCTGTTCGTCCCTGACATAGGAGCCGAAGACTTCCAGAGAGCGCACGTGATAGTTCTCGGCGAGCTCCGGGAGCTGTTGGCGCAGCATGAAGCGATAGCGGTCGACGGGTCTCTCGGCCATGACCTCCTCATTATAGACGCTGTACAGTGATTTGCGTCCCCGGCCTCTTTTTCGACGTCAACCCTGGGCACCGCCGCGCCCAGCGCCTCGCGTTTCCACCAGCACGTCCGCCTGTCCTTCGGACCCTCCCTGGACGAGGTCCGTGGTAGCCTGGACCGGCTGGAAGAGATGATCCGCGCCGCGAAGGAGTAGGGCGAGGACGTCCCCGTCCCCATCGCGGGACGAACCGCTCGGGTTTTTCCTTCGCCCTCAAAGCGTTGGATTCACGGCGTCCATTTTTGTGGATCGCTGAATCTCTTCCGTTCATCAGAATCCTTATTCCCAAAGGCTTTGATCCACCGGGACGGCCCTGGCATCTCTCTTGCGCTCTATCCGGGCAGGCTTCATCAGGCCTGTCTTCGGATGAGGACGGCCCGGAAATCTGGGAGGTTTGAGATGAGATCGAATTTTTTTCGAATGGCAGCGCTCTGTCTGATATTCATGATCGGCAGCGGCCTCGCGTGGGGAGCGGACGCGCCGGACCGCAGGCAGGGGTTGCTCCTCTCCGGCAAGGGCGGGAATCCCGTTCCGGCACCCGTTCTCGGCGCCACCGTCGAAATCAAGGTGACCGGCGTCATTGCACGGACGCGGATCACCCAGATCTTCCTGAATCCGGGGCAGGAATGGCTGGAAGGGATCTATATCTTTCCATTGCCTGGGGACGCGGCGGTCGATACGTTGCAAATGAAGGTGGGGAACCGCACGATCCAGGGGATCATCCAGGACAAGGACCAGGCGCGGCAGACCTACGAGGACGCGAAGCAGCAGGGCGTCAAGGCGAGCCTGATCGAGCAGCAGCGGCCCGACGTCTTCACTACCGCGGTGGCCAACATCGGACCCGGCGAGACGGTGGAGGTCGCGATCGAGCTCCAGCAGGTGGTGCGCTGGGAGCTGGACCGTTTCAGTCTGCGGCTGCCGATGGTCGTCGTGCCGCGTGCCGAGCGCGCGAAGGCCGGGGGCGACCAGCTCGTGCTGCCGCCGGTGCGGCGGCGAAAGGCTCCGAAGATCAATCCGTTCGCTCTCCACGCCGATCTCGATCCCGGGTTCTCGCTCGCGCGGCTGGCGAGCCCGAGCCATGCGATCACGGTCGCCAAAGGAAAGGATTTTCGCTACGCCGTGGACCTGAAGAAGGGGATGGAACCGGCCGATTCCGATTTCGTCCTGCAGTGGGCGCCCGCCGTGGGCAGCGAGCCGCGCGGGGCCTTTTACTCGGAGGTGGTGAACGGCGAGCGCTATGACCTTTTGATGGTCATGCCGCCGAACGCGCCCGGAGTGGTCGCGTCGCGCCTGGCGCGGGAAACGGTGCTGATCATCGACACCTCCGGTTCGATGGAGGGGGCCAAGATCACGCAGGCGCGCCAAGCGCTTCTTCTGGCCCTCGACAAGCTCCGGCCCACGGACACGTTCAACGTCGTCCGCTTTGCCACGTCGACCAGCTCGGCCTTTCCGGAGAGCGTTCCCGCCAGCCCGGCCGCGCTCGCAAAGGCCCGCCGCTTCATCTCGGAGCTCACCGCCGACGGCGTTACGAACATACTGCCGGCGTTCAAGATCGTCTTGCAGTCCCAGGTGCCGGCCGGCCGGGTCCGCCAAGTGATCTTCGCCACGGACGGCGAGCTCGACGACGAGAAGGAGTTCTTGGAATTCGTCACCGCTTATGTTGGCGGCCAGCGGTTGTTCCCGATCGCGATCGGTCCCGAGCCCAAGGCCGCGCTCCTCCGTCACCTGGCGGCGCTCGGACGCGGTTCGTTCACGCGAATCACGGACACCGGCAAGGTGGGAACGGAGATGGCGGCGCTGTTCTCCCAGCTCGACGCCCCCATGCTCCAGCGGATCGAGGTGCAATGGAACGATCCCTCGGCGGAAGCCTGGCCCGCGCGGACTCCGGACCTCTACCTGGGCGAGCCGCTGGTGCTCACGGCGCGCTCGCGGGAAGCGGCGGGTCCGGTGAGCGTCTCCGGCGTCCGCGACGGCGCGGCCTGGCAGGATTCGTTCCTCGCGGCGGTCGAGCTGAAGGGGGCGGGAATCGACAAGCTCTGGGCGCGGCGGAAGATCCAGGGGCTGATGGACAGCCTCGACATGGGAGCCGAGGTGACCGAGGTCCGCCGGGCCGTCGTCGAGCTCGGCCTGCGCCA
This sequence comes from Thermoanaerobaculia bacterium, assembly GCA_036403495.1. Lineage (GTDB taxonomy): Bacteria > Acidobacteriota > Thermoanaerobaculia > Multivoradales > UBA5704 > DATARR01. The sequence continues at coordinate 1,201 of DASWQX010000997.1, read as the reverse complement.
TCATCTGGTCACCGATTACACCAGCCTGGTGGCGACGGACGAGGCGGCGACCGCGCCTGTCGGCGGCGCGCCGGTCTCCCGCATCGTACCGGTCAACCCGGTCGAAGACATGATCACCGTCACCGCCGAATCTCCGCTGCTCGACGAGCGGCGACTCAGCACGGGAGCGACCGTCACGCAGGATGAATTGGCGAAGATCCCCAACGCGCGCGATCCCTGGAGCACCCTGGCGGCCACGCCTGGAGTGCTCACGGATCAGATCAACGTGGGCGGGAACGAAAGCGGCCAGCAGGCCCTGTACGTGGGACCGGGAACTGGCGGCGACCAAGCCGCATGGTCCGTGGATGGTGCGGTCGTAACGGATGCCACGGCCCTGGGGAGCTCTCCGGTCTATTTCGACATTGATCCCATCGAAGAGACGACCCCCGGGCCTTCCGCGGCGGAGGCGAAAAGCCTCTGCGCGGAGATCCAGAGGGTCGGCTGGGCGGGGATCACGCTGGAGCGCGCCGTCGTCCTGGTGCCCTCCCTGAAGGCGGACATCGAGGAGGCCGCGGCCGCGGACCTGCTGCATGGCTTCCTCGCCAGGATCCTCGTCGGCAGGGGGTGCTCCGAGCCGCCGGCCGACGTGCTCGCCGAGGCCCGGCGGTACGCCGAACAGTTCGCACGGCCATGGGGCTGACAGGCTAGACTCCGGAGCGCGATGACCGACGCTCCGGTTTCTTCCGACACCCGGCGCTATCTCGAGGCCGCCCTCACCGCCTGCCGCCGGGCGGGGGAGATCCACCGCGAGCATTTCCGCTCGGCGGCGCTGAAGGTCGAGCTCAAGGGGGACGCCTCGCCAGTGACTCTGGCGGACCGCGGCTCCGAGGAGGCGATCCGCGAGATCCTCCACCGCGCCACTCCCGAATTCGGTCTCCTCGGCGAAGAGTTCGGCCAGGAGGGGAGCGAGCGCGACCGCTGGATCATCGATCCGCTCGACGCCACCAAGAACTTCGTGGCCGGCCTCCCCTACTTCGCCACCCTGATCGGCCTCGAGCTGGACGGCGAGCTCGTCCTCGGCGCCGTCCACGCGCCGGCCCTGGGACCGGGCTCGGGTCTGTCCGCGTCCCCATCCGGGACGATGAGCGCCACCCTCGGTGAGACCTGGTGGGGAGCGCGCGGCGAAGGGGCCTGGGGGGGCACCGGCACCCGTCTCGAGACC
>DASWQX010000996.1:0-8505 GCA_036403495.1 Thermoanaerobaculia bacterium | reverse complement strand
ACGACGGCGCGACCACCTGGCGGCTGGCCGGAACGCTGCCGCGTCCTCCCAGTATCTTCCAGACGCTCGCGGTGGACCCGCGCTCTCCGGACCGGCTCTACGTGGGGAGTTGGGAAGGGCTCTTCGCGAGCGCCGACGGCGGCGCCACGTGGAGCGAGCTCGGCGCCGGCCTGCCGCGGCCGACCCACCAGCCGTTGCCGTTCCTGGCGCTGGCGCCGGCGCCCTCACGGCCCGACTTCCTCTACGCGGGTGCCGCGGATTGGGGCGTCGCCTGGAGCGGCAGCGCCGGCTCCCATTGGCGGATCGGCGTCGAACCCGGCTTGAACGCGGGCTCCGTTCAGCTCCTGAGGTTCCACCCGCTGCAGCCGGACACGGTTTACGTCGGGCTCGGCCTGGAGGACCATGGAGCGCGGTCGTTCCGCAGCACCGACGGCGGCCGGACCTGGCAACCCTTCGCGCGCGGAATCTCCCAGGACGGACTGAACGACCTCGCCTTCGATCCTGCCGCTCCCGACACCCTGTACGCGTCCACCTCGTCGGGAATCCAAAAGAGCCGGGACGGCGGCGCGACCTGGAGCGCGATCTCCGTCCAGGGGTTCGAGCAGCTCGCCGTCCTCGGTCCCGGGAACCTGATCGGCGCCGGCTGCGGAGCGAGCCGGAGCGCGAACGGCGGCCGGACCTGGAAGACGGTGATCGCCTGCAACGAGGGGGACAACGTCATCCGGCGCGTGCGCTCCTTGTGGACCGACGCCGAGAGCCCCGGCCCGTTCTACGCCCTGTTCGTGACGGCGAGCCAGATCGGGTTCGGACAGTCCGAGGCCTTCCGGAGCTGGGACGGCGGCGCCCGGTGGAAGCGCCTGCCGTTCCCGGGCGGGCTCGACCTGCTGGCCGTCGCGCCGAGCCGGCCGAAGGTGCTCTACGCGTTCGATTTCCTCAAGACCCTCTACCGGAGCGCCGACGCCGGCGAGAGCTGGCACCTCGTCCACGCACCCCTGCCGGTCGACAGAGAGCTGTCCGGCGGCCTGGCGGTCGATGCGACGGACGCCGACACGGTCTACGTCGGCACCCTCCAGGGCGTCCTGGTCAGCCACGACGGTGGCAGGACCCTGGAGCCGGCCGGCACCCCGTTCGAGGCCGACAAGCAGGCGGCATCCCGGCTCTGGACGTTTCGCGTCCGGCCCGGCCAGATCTACGCCGCCGCCAGTGAGGGCGGGCTGTTCGCGGGCCGGCTCGAGTGAAGGGAGGAGGGGCAGGATTTTGCTGCGGAGAGCCGCGGCGGGCTCGAAGCCCGGCGCGCCGGCCAGGGCAAGGTCGATGGACCGGAGAGCAGCCGCCGGCTCTCCCGAGAGGTGGTGACAGACACCGAGGTTGTAAAGCGTGGCCGGGTCCGGACCGTGGATGTCGAGAGAGCGCTGGAAGAACTTCGCGGCCTCTTGGGGAGAGCCGATGGCGAGGAAGAGCGCGCCGAGATGAAAGGGCAGGTCCTGGGGCTCCTCGATCGGGAAGTAGGCTTCCCAGGTCTGGTGCAGCAGGCGGCGGAGCTCTTCGCGCTCCGTCGCGGAAGCCGCCGGTAGGTGCTTCATGAGAGCCGCGAACGCGCCGAGCAGGGCATGAGGATCGCCGCCGGTCAGGCGGAGCCAGGCCAGGAGCTGCTCCAGCGTCATTGCCCCGTAGCTCTCCTGGACGGTCATCGCGAGCGAGCAGAAATCGTCCGGACCGAGCCGCTCGAACTGCTCGTCGACCGCCATCCGGGTCTCGATCGTGCCGCCCGGCGGAGTGCCCGCGAGCCCGGCCGAGACGTTGAAGAATGTCGCCAGGTGCGAGGTGTGGAGGAGCTCCCCGCCTTGGGAGCGGAGGTACCGGCCGATCGCGTGATAGTTGACCATCATCGAAAGGCCGCCGCGGACGTTGATCGCGGGCGCGGGGTTGGCGAGCAGGGACTCCTGCCGCGCGTACCCCTTGTCGCCCGAGAGCAGGAGAAGCCGGTCGTCGGAGAGCTTCAGCAGGTTGCGGATGCAACGCAGGGCGCTGCAGGGGAACGACAGCTCGGTGTCGGGCACCTCCTGTCGATAGCCTTGGAGCAGGGAATCGAGATCGGGCTCGCCGTAGAAATCGCCGTTGACCGCCTCGTCGCCATACTCGAAACAGAGTTCCGCCCGCGACAGGATCTCCGGGTTCTCGACGTCCGGCTCCGCCTGGGGGGAGGTCAGGGTCACCAGACCCGGATGGAGCCGGCCGGCTCGCAGCAGGAAGGCGTCCTGTGGGAGGCCGCCGAGGACGTAGTTGGCCACGACGGCGAGCGGATTGCGCAGGGTGCCGGGCGCGAGGACCTCGCGCGAGTGGAGCAGCCGGATCTCGCGGTCGGCGCCGGCATCGTAGACGGCGAAGTCGACGGTCCCCGAGTCGACGAGCGGCCGCAGCGAGGGGTGCGAGCGCAACCGGTCGAGCGTGGTGCGAGTGAAGTCGGTGAGCACGTAGCGGATCCGGATCTGCTGGAGCGCCGAGCGCCGCAGCAGGTCGAGCAGCCGCTGGACGAAGAGATACCCGAACCGCCCCGTTCCGCAACCCAGCTCTACCACGTGGACCGGATGAGCACCGTCGAGCGGCGCGAAGGCGCCGGAGGCCGCGGGCGCCGGGGCGGCGCAGTCGCGGAGCCAGCCGAACGCCACCCGTGCATAGGCGCCTGCAATCCAGGGATTGCTGCTGATGTAGTGGGGGACGGTGCCGCTCGCCCAGGCCCGGATGCCCTGGCGGTGATAGTAGCCCCGGTGCCACTGCCAGAGAAGCGACCGGGAGAGGCGCTGGCGTGCTTCGAGGGTCTGACCCGGCTTCATGCGCTGGGGCCTGCCGCTTCGCCGCGCGCCTCCGCGCTCCCCGCGAGTTGGAGGAGGGGCTCCCGTTGAGCCCGGCATTGCACGACGATGCCCTGCTCCTTCCAGGCGTCGAGCCGGGCCGGAAGGTCTCCACCGAATTCGTCGACGATCTCGCGCAGCGAGCGGGCCGCGTCCGCGAGCCGCTCGAACAGGGGGGACAGCTCGGGGCCCAGGAGCTGGGACTGGTTGGTGACGAAATCCACGACCAGGAGCCGCGCGCCCTCCCCTTCGACCTCAACCCTGCGCGCCACCACCGAAGGCGACAGGGTGAGGAGCTGCTCGCCGTCGAGCGCGTGCTGATAGATCGCCGGCACCGGTCTGGGAGTCCGCCGGCGGGGACGTACCAGGTGCCGGCGCTCGATCCCGGCAAGCAGGGCGGAGTAGGGCTGGCGGGCGAGCAAGGGCATGGCGGCGCCGCTTTCGAAGTCGGCGAACTTGCCGAACTCCTCGAACATCAGCCCTTCGTAGCTTTCCCGCTCCCGCTGGCTCAGGATCAGTCCATAGATCAGGCCCGTGGGAGTCTTCACGCGGCCGAGAAACCAGCCCGGGGCCGCCTGGTGGGTGGTGAGCCGGTCGTCCGCAAGGGTCTCGCCCTCTGCGTAGAGGTAGGGGTCCGGCTCGTAAGAGTAGTTGCCGCCGGTGGTGAGGATCTGGGAGGCCCGCAGCTCTCCGAGGCGGTCGAGGCCCTGGTTCGCGCCCTCGACCTGGCAGACGATCGGGTCCGTCAGGTCGTGATACTCGGGCGCGAGGTCGAGATAGGCTTCGTCCCACCTTCGCGGGGTGAGGCCGTATCCCGTCAGGTCGGCATAGATAGGCTGCGCCGGCGACACGGTGAAGGGCTCGACGTTGACCCGGAAGTGATGGGGATACCGGCGGTGGATGGCGCGCAAGGCGAGAGCGGTCCTGAGGAAGCGCTCGCGCGAGTCGCCCGGAAATCCGGGGATGCAGCCCGCCACGACCTGCCGGAAACCGGCGCGGAGGAAGCACTCGATGGCCTTCAGGTTGTCGGCCTCGGAGCGGCGCTTGTTCATCCGCTCGAGCGTCTCGTCGGACAGCGACTCGATACCCAGGAAGACGAAGTCGCAGCCGGCGCGCTTGAGCAGGGCCGCCGTCTCGTCGTCCATGTTGGCCCGCATGAACCCGCCCCACCGCACCTGGAGGCCGCGGGAGAGGATCTCCTCGGCGAACTGCCGCAGGCGGCTCATCGAGGCGTTGAGCAGGGAGTCCATGAAGACGACCTTCTCGGCCTTGAACCGCGCGACCAGTTGCTCGAGCTGGCCCGCGCAATGCTCCACCTCGTCGACCCGGATCCGTTTCCAGAAGACCCACTCGCTGCAGAAGCTGCACTTGTCGGTGCAGCCGCGCGAGAGCTCGAAGCTCACCGTCCGGCCGGGGTGCTGCCGGGACTGATACGCCATCAGCGGCATGCGGTCGAACGCCGGCAGCGGCAGGCTGGGCAGGCGCAGCAGCGGCCGCTCCGAGCGTTCGAACCGCCCGGTGGCGGAGTCCAGGCGGAGCGTGCCGGGAATCTCCCTGGAAGGCGGGGAATTGGTCTCGCGAAACGCCTCGTAGAGCCGGAGCAGCGTCTCCTCCCCCTCGCCGAGGACCACCGCGTCGACCAGGCCGCTGCGCAGCGCGAGCTGGGCCGAGGCCTGGCTCTCGGTGACCTGGGGACCGCCGAGCACGATGAAGGGTGGGTTGCGGCGGCGCTTCAGGTGGGCCGCGGCGAGCAGGGTGGTCAGCAGGTTCGAGGTCCAGACGCTGAAGCCGATGAACTCGATGTGAGGGATCTGCGAGAAAGTCCGGGAGACCAGCCCATCGACCTGCGACAGGTAGGAGTGGAGGAACGAGGAGCTGATGCCGCGCTCGAGACAGTACCTCTCGAACAGCTCGTCCGGCTCCGGGACGAGGGGGCGGCCGGCGGCGCGGCTCCGCAGCATCCGGAGCAGCAAGGGCAGGTCCGGGATATCGATCGCGTAGCTCTCGCCGAAGACGCCCACCGGTCTGTAGGTGGGGGCGTAGGCGTTGGGGGCGAGCAGGCGGAGGTCCAGGAAGTCGAAGTCGTCGCAGCCGTTGGCGCGCAGGTAGGCCAGCAGCGAAGCGGCGCCGAGCGGCGGAGCCCCCGTGGTCTGGTACGGCGGTACGATCGAGAGCAGGCTGGGAGAAAAGGGCGCGCGAGTCGGCACGTTGCGCGCCCTTATCGACCGCCGCTAGGGCGAGCCGGCGATTTCGAGGAAGCCTTCACGGATCAATTCCTTGGCGATCGCGAGCTTGCTCTCTCCGGAGAGCAGGCTGGGCAGGTCGCGGACTGCGAAGCGGGGCGAATCGCGGAGGAAGCGGAAGACCGGGACGAGGGCGGCGGGACCGCCGAAGCCGGAGCTGGGAAAGCGGAGCTCCAGATTCCCGTTCTTGGCGATGATCTGTGCGAAGGAGCCGGGGCGGCGGGCGAGCACGGTGTCGAGGGTGACCACCGCCTCAAGGTCGAGGAGCTGGCCGAGGCCGTCGGCGGGGAGGGTGTCGAGGCCGCCGACGAAGTCCTCCAGCATCCCGCTCGCCACCCCCGCGAGATCGCCCGCGGCGAGCAGCTCGTCGAGACGCTCGCGGAGCCCGGCGGCCAGGGCGGGTGAGATCCCGTCCTCGGTCCAGGTGCCCACCGGCAGGGCGGCGCGGAAGCGTCCCTCGGCCCGCATCAAGCGCGCGACCAGGTCCGCCCAGGTGTAGGGGAAGACGTCGAGGGTCACGTGGATGGAATGGCGGTCTTCGGCGAGCGCCTCGTGAAAGATGCCGCGGGGAACGTAGAGGACCTGGCCGGCCTCCAGCAGGATGTCGTGGCTGAGCGGGGGCAGCCGGTCGCGCGGCACGTCCCCCTGCTGCATCTCGACGGGGAACTCCTCGAGCGCTCCATAGATCTTCCAGCGCTTGGTGCCCTGGACCTGCACGACGAACACGTCGTGGCTGTCGTAGTGAGGCGAGAAGCCCACGGAGTGAGCGGGAGTCAGATAGAGGTGCGAGCCGACGCGATGGGCCAGCGGCATCCCCGCCGCCGTGAACGCGATGTCGGCCGAGCGGCAGAGGCGGCCGACCGGTGCGGAGCGCTTGTGCATCTTCGCGAGCTGGATCGTGTAGCCGGCGGCGAAGGCACCGTAGATCTTCGGCAGGCTGACGAAAGACTCGACGGTGCAGAACGAGCTCGTGGCCCGGGTCGAGCCCGCCTTGACGACCTGGATCCAGTCGGGACCGGGGGTGGTGAGCGAGGTCAGCAGGAATTCCAGGTCGGCGAGCGAGACGAGGCTTCCGACGCTCGCGGCCGAAGAGCCGAGGAAGATCTGCTTCTGCCAGTAGTCCCGGAAGAAGACGGCGGGTTCGAGAGGGGCGACGAGCTCTTCGAAGCAGACTTCTGACATAAGGCTTTCAGCCGCGCGCATGCAGCACGATAGGAATCGGACGCAGCCTGGACACAGGCTCTGCCGGGGCGCGGCAGGTCCCGCTCCTGGCCCAGGCCGGTCGCGGTCTCAGCAGCCGGGTCCCGTCGGGGTCGTGATGCAGCCCTGACCCTTGCGCACCATTTCGGGGCCCTGATCGTACACTTCGTCGGTGCGGAGCTTCTGGAGCTGGATCTTGAATCCATCCTCGCTCAGCAGCTCGACGGCGGCCTGGGGCAACTCGGGGGTGTGGCGTTCCATCGGTTCCATCTTGGTTCTCCTTCCTTCTGGCTATTGGATTGCGTACGTACGGACCAGATTGCTGTACTTCTGCGCTTTTTCGGCAGAGGTGCAGGTGGTGATCAGGCGGCTTCCCGTCGCGCGACTGTCGAGCACGCGGCAGGTGCCGCCGCAGAGATACCGGATCTCGCAGGTGTTGCACCCCTCGACGTGGTCGACGTCGATCTGGCGGCTGAGCGCCCGGAGGGTGGAGATGATCTCGGGATACGGCTGATCGTCGATGTGGCAGACGGCCGCGTCGAGGAGATGGCAGGGGTAGACGTGCCCTTCGGGACCGATGACGAGCTGCTCGCAGTAGCCGCAACCGGACTTCGACCGCGTCATCCGGGGCCCCTCGAGGCCGTTGATCTGGTTGAGGAAGCCGTCGATCTCCCGGGGATCGTTGTCGTCTGGCCCGTCGTAGTTGACGCCGCGGCCATAGTTCATGATCCCGTAGTTGAGCCGGAACTCGACGTGCGGGTGGTGGATCCAGCGCTCCACGAGGCTCATGAACTTGGCCTTCCAGGTCTCCCACCGGGCGGGCGCGACGGTCATGCCGATGCGCGTCGGCGTCCCCTGCTCGAGCAGAAGGTCGATGGCATGGACGATCCGGGAGTACATCCCGTCGCCGCGGATCTCGTCGTTCGTCTCGGCGTCGGGACCGTCCAGGCTCACCTGCACCTTGTCGGCCGCCTCGCCGATCGCCCGGGCATAGCGCGGCACCAGGACGCCGTTGGTGAACAGGGTGACGTAGAGGCCGTTCTGCTTGGACAGGCGCATCAGCTCGATGCACCCCTTGTGCATCAGCGCCTCGCCACCCGTGAACAGGATCTGGGAGCCGCCGTTGGCGGCGAAGTCCTGGATGAGCTGGGCCCAGCGCTCAGTCGGGATCTCGCCCGAGCGATCGACGAAGGGGCTCGAGTCGGCGTAGCAGTGGGTGCACTCGAGCTGGCAGGCCTTGGTCAGATGGAGACGGGAAAAGCGCTGCGGTGTCGGGTACTTCCGCTCGGTGTACCCCTGGATGCCGCGGACGAAGCCGGCCATCGCCAGCCGTCCCATGACTCCCGAGACCCTCTCCCAGGCGCTCGGCTCGGAAAGGCCGGCCGACGCGAAATGGGCGCGCGCGCGCCGCGGCGTCTCGCCCTCCTTGAGCCGCAGCAAAACCTCGTGCTCGCGATCGTCGAGCACCACGAACACGCCCTCGCGGACGCCCACCCAGACGTGCTTGCCGTCGACCGCCCGGTGGGACATCTCGGCCACCAGCGGCAGCGGCTCGTCGAGCGAGAACCGGGCCTCCAGGCGCTCCGCGTCCGCCGTGGGGAAGGTCACCTCTTCCTTCCGGGCGCGGGCCACGAGCTGCCTCATCTCCTGGCGGAGAGCCTCCATGCGGAGCTCCTGCTCGGCATCCTTGGAGCATCCGCAACCCGTGCCGCAGCCCCCCGCTGCCGTCGATTGCGACTGGACGATCGGGAGCACTGTTTTCATTCTATTCTCCTACGCGGTAATCAGTTCGGGAAGGATATACGCAATAGCGCTTCCTGTCAACCGCCGGCGCGTCAGTTCGCGAGCGGGATCGCTCCCCGGTCGGCAGCGCGAGGGGACGCCGGAAGGGCGGGGGCGAGCCGCGGCAGACCGTTGGGCAGTGTGGCGCGAGCCGGGAGCGCGAGGCAGAGACGCTCCTCCCGGAAGAGGAGTTGCTGCGCGGCCAGAGCCTCGACCAGGGAGTCGATGCGATCCGGGTCGAGATGGGGCAGCTCGCGGGCCAGGCGCGCGAGGCTGATCGGCGCCCTGCAGGCGAGGAAGACCTCACGCAGCCCGCCGCCGAACCGCAGGGTGCGCTGGTCGCCCGAGCGGCAGTCGGTCACCTCGACAAAGTCTCGCCCCTCGCGGTAGGACAGCGGCAGGCGCACGCCGGCCCGCACTGCCCGGCG
>DASWQX010000995.1:0-1795 GCA_036403495.1 Thermoanaerobaculia bacterium | reverse complement strand
TGCCCGGCCACAAGGCCCTGCTCTTCGTCAGCGACGGCATCCCGGTCACCCCCGGCGAGGAGCTCTTCCAGGCGGCCGCCGAGCTGTGCGACGGCTCGAATAACGGCACCAAGGTCTCCACCGGCGATCTCGTGCCGCTGGCCGAGAGCAAGGGCGAGCAGGGGGTGGAAGCCGTGCACTACGACCCCCGCACCGCCGGTCTGGCGGCTCAGAAGTACAGTCTCGCCAAGCCCTTCTCCAACCTCGCGGCGCACGCCAGCGCCAATCGGGTGACTTTCTATACGCTCCAGGCGAGTGGTATGGAGGGGCTCGCCACGACCGCCGCGGGCGGCGAGCTCAACGAGCGGGCGTTGCAGGTCGGCACCATCCAGCAGATCCAGGTCAATAACCTGAAGAGCTCGCTCACCGAGCTCGCCGTCGACACCGGCGGGCGGGCGATGCTCGACGTCAACGACTTCCTCCCCGAGCTGGCGAAGATGGAAGAGGACTTCGAGAGCTACTATTCGCTCGGCTATACCCCCGCTCACAGCGGGGACGGGAAGGATCACAAGGTCGAGGTGAAGGTGAAGCGGCAGGGGGCGCGGCTGCGCTACCGCCAGAGCTACCGCGACAAGCCGCTGCTCGAGAAGCTGGCCGACCGCACGCTCGCCGCGCTCTTCCACGGCGTCGAGGACAACCCGCTGAACGTCGGGATCGAGATCGGCGAGCCGGCGCCGGTCGAAGGCGGCGAGTACGCCGTGCCCGTCCGCCTCAGGATCCCGCTGTTCAAGCTGGCCATCCTGAAAAGGGACGACAACTATCAGGGCAAGCTCCGCCTCCTGGTGGCGACGCGCGACGAGGCCGGCGGCGCCTCGACGGTACGCCAGATCGAGGTGCCGCTCAACATCCCCCGCAAGGAGGTGCTGAGTGCCCTGGGCGAGTACTACGTGTACACGCTGACGCTGAACATGAAGCCCGGCGCGCAGCACGTGGCGGTCGCGGTGCGCGACGAGATCGGCGCCGCCACGTCCTACCTGGCCCGGCCGGTGACGGTGGGCGCGGCCCTCGCCGCGGCGAAGTGAGGCCTTACACGGTCGACAGGATGATCTTGCCGAAGGCGCCCCCCCGCTCGAGCGCCTGGTAGGCCTCGGCGGCGCGCTCCAGCGGCAGGACGCGGTCGACCACCGGCCGCAGCCGGCCGTCGCGCAGGCGCGGCAGGGCGAACGCCGCGAAGTCGGCCGTCAGCCTTGCCTTCTCGTCGCGCGGGCGGGCGCGCAGCACGGAGCCGATCAGCCGCAGCCGCCGGCCGAGGATCAGGCCGAGGTCGACCTCCCCCTTGCGGCTGCCGACCGCCCCCACCACCACCAGCCGTCCGCGGCCGGCGAGCGCCGCGAGGTGGCCGTTGATGTCCGGTCCCGCCGTGAAGTCGAGCAGCAGGTCGACCCCGCGGCCGTGGGTGGCCTCGCGCACCTGCGCCGCCAGATTCACCCCTTCGAGGCAGACCTCGTCGACGCCGAAGCCACGCAGCATCTCCAGCCGTTTCCAGTCGCGGCCGGCGGCGAGCACCCGCGCTCCCAGCTCGCGGGCGAGCTGCACCGCGAAGCTCCCCATGCCGCCGGTCGCGCCGGTCACCAGCACGGTCTCGCCCGCCTGGAGCCCTCCCTCGACCACCAGGTTCACCCAGGAGGTCAGCGCCGCCTCGGGAATGGCGGCCCCTTCGATCAGCGACAGGTTGTCCGGCACCGGCATGAGCTGGCCGGCGGGGATGGCGGCGCGCGTCGCATGGGCGCCGCCGCCGACCAGCGCCATCACTCGC
>DASWQX010000994.1:0-3142 GCA_036403495.1 Thermoanaerobaculia bacterium | reverse complement strand
ATATCCCGCGTTGAGCGATTCGGGCGGCACCCCCGGAGCGCCCAGGTTCAGCCGGAAGCCGATCCAGGCAGCGAAGGCGTCGCAGGACGCCTGCCCATCCCTCAGGAGACGCACGTCGGCCGCCGTGAACGCCGCGCCGGGAGTGCCGTCGGCGGCGACCCGTTCGATACGGACGATCCGGTCCGCATCGGTGAACGGCAGCCCGCGCAGGAAGGTCCCTTCCACGATCGCGTACATCGCCGTGGTGAGGCCGATCCCCAGCGCCAGCGTCAGGATGGCGACGGCCGAATGCGCGGGGTATTTCCAGAGGTGGCGGAAGCCGGAGCGAAGGGATGCCAGGAGAGACAGGGCGCTCACCGGCTCCAAGCTTTCACACCGCGGGAACCCTGTCCAGCGATTGAGGGACTCACCCGACGGAGCTGGTTAGTCGTCCTCTTTGGTGGACGATACTCCAAAGCTCATCGCTCGAACAGTACTTAGCGAAGTCTTGGAGGCGGCCTCTCCGGAGGACGGCTTCGTCCTCTCCTCGCCGAGCCAAAACAGCCCGGAGCGGCGGGCTCTTTGCGGATGGGCCGGTCGGGATTAAGATGTGCGCCCCCGAAGATGGAAGTTGCGCCGATCGAGCCGATCCCGGCCGGAAGTCCCGAAGGTCCGGCACGGGAGGTGCATAGGACGGGGTGCTTGAGAGCGGTGAAGCTGATGTGCGACCGTTCGTTTGAAAGAGCAGCGAGGTGATCCCGGCTGGGCGACGGCTCCGGGCGGCGATCCCTTGAAAGTCATCAACCCTGGCATGGATCGCCGCCGATCGATCGCCACTCAGGAGAGCCGAGGAAGACTATGACGCCGCGCAACACACGCGTTCTCGTTTTCGCAACCGCCCTGCTGACCGCGCCGCTTCTGCCGGTGTGGTCGCAGCCGACCCCCCTTCCCCGCCCGCAGGCGAAGAAGCCCGCGGCCAAGGGTCAGGTGATCGTCAAGAGCGACACTCCGATCGACCCGAACGATCCCCAGGCGGCCTCGGGCCAGACGTCGGATCAGAGCTCGGCTCCCCAGGCACAGACACCTCCAGCTACGCAGGACCAGATGCAGCAGCCGTCCGCCCCCGGCCAACCGGCAACGGCTCCCCCGGCTTCCGGCGGCATGACGGCGCCCAATCCGAACGCCGCCAAGGGGATTCCGCCGGAGCAGATGGGCCTCTCCTTCGCCGCGCCGCAGGGCTGGCAGCAGGGCGATCCCACCAAGTTCACGGTGCCGGGGAGCATCTGCTGCGTCTGGTCGCCCGACAACATCTCCTCGGTGGCCATCTTCGCCCAGAACTCGGGCAAGCCTTACAACCCCCGCACCCTGCTCGAGCAGAGCGCGACGGGCTTGCAGAAGAGCCTGGGCGCCGAGGTGAGGACCAAGGAGATCGTCAACGTCGGCGGCATGCGCGGCTTCTCGCTGGTGGTGAGCGGCCCGGGCACCGGCGCCGGCATCGACGGCAAGGGCACCGTCCGTACCGATCAGCACTGGGTGGCGGTGCCGCGGGACAAGGACGTGGTGATCTTCCTGATGACCACCCCGGACGACAAGTTCGCGGCCAACGAAGCGGCCTTCCAGACCATGCTCGGCTCGCTGAAGATCACCGGCACCCAGACGCCGGACCAGCAGGCCGCCAAGTAAGGTTCTACTGAGGCGTCGCGGGCTTGGCCGGCGCCGGCTGAGCCTGGGGCGCCTCGTCGTGCTCCTCGCTCTCCGGCATCTTCATCCCCGCCTGCTGCACCATCGCCTGGTACTGCTCCGGCGTCAATTTGCCCATCTTGCGGACGAAGGCCACGATCGCCCAGACCTCGTCGTCGGTGTGGGTGACGCCGAAGGAGGGCATGCCGGTCATCTTGATGCCGTTCTTGACCACCCAGAAGGTCTCTTCCGGAGCATCGTGGCCGACGTCGGAGAGCTCTGGCGGATCGGGGTTCAGCCCCTGGCCGATCTCCGAGATCTTGACCCCCGGTGCGCCATGGCAGGGGGTGCACATCTCGTTGTAGTGGACGAGCCCGGTCCGGATCCGCTGCGCGTCCTCGAGGTTCGGCACCGCGACCTTCCCCTTGATCCCGTCGACGGCCCGCCGGACCGAATGATGCTGCGTGGTGACCAGAGCCCAGCGGATCAACCCCTTGTCCGGGGTGGTGGCCGAAACGTCGTAGAGCCCCGAAAACATGAAGGCGATCCCGCCCAAGACGAGGAGCGCGACGACCGCCAGCGCCGTCAGAAGCGTTTTCATTTTTGGCCTTCCTCCCGTAGAGTGATCCCGTGACCGACGCGAACCGTACCGATCATGCCACGGCCCCGGGCTCGGCGGCCAGCGAGGGACCGCCCGCGCTCGCGCTGGTGCTGTCGGGCGGGGGCGCGCGGGGCGCCTATCAGACGGGGGTCCTGCGCGGCCTCGCCCGCCGCATCCCCGAGCTCCGCTTTTCGATCATCACCGGCGTCTCCGCCGGGGCGATCAACGCCGCGTTCATCGCCGCCCACCCCGGCTCGCTCGCCGAGGCCACGGCGGACCTCTGCGAGGTCTGGGCGAACCTCCAGGTGGAGGACATCTTCCGGATCGACACCCCCTCGCTCGCCCGCCACTTCACCCGCTGGGCCACCCGGCTCGCCGCCGGAGGATCGCCGATGGCGCCGGCGGTCAGGGGGCTGGTGGACACCCGCCCGCTCCACGGCACGATCGAGCGCGCCACCGCCACCGTCGACGGCGAGCTCATCGGCATCGAGCGCAACCTGGCGCGGGGGAGCCTCGACGCCTTCGCCCTGACGGCCCTCAACTACTCGACCGGGCAGACGGTCACCTGGGTGCAGGGGCGCGGCTTCCCCACCTGGCGCCAGCCGCGCCACCGGAGCTTCCACGCCCGGATCACCGCCGACCACGTCATGGCCTCCGCGGCACTGCCGATGTTCTTCCCGGCGATCCGCCTGGGGGACGCCTGGTACGGCGACGGCGGGATCCGCCTGTCGACGCCGCTGGTCCCCGCCCTGCGCCTGGGAGCCACGCGCATCCTCGCCCTCTCGCCCCACTACGAGCTCAGTTTCGAGGAAGCCGAGCGCACCAAGACCCCCAGCTATCCGTCACCGGCGCAGATCCTTGGACACCTCATGGATTCGATTT
>DASWQX010000993.1:0-6686 GCA_036403495.1 Thermoanaerobaculia bacterium | reverse complement strand
CGCGCTAGAGCGGCTCCGGGAAGGGAGTCTCCAATGAAGAAGTCGCTGCACGGGCCCGGCGCCGCCGTTCTGCTCGCGTTGTCCCTGCTGATCCCGGGCTGTGCCGGAGGGCTGAAGCCGGAGAGCTTCACCGGCGAGCCGCGTTTCGATCCGCTCCAATACTTCGACGGCCCGACGCGCTCCTGGGGAGTCATCGAGAGCCGCCGGGGTCAGCCGAAGAGCCGGTTCAAGACCGACATGATGGGGAAGCGGGAGGGGGAGGACCTGGTGATCACCCAGGACTTCACCTTCGAGGATGGCCACCGCCAGCAGCGGGTCTGGCGCGTCCACCGGGTCGACGATCACCACTACGACGCCACCGCCAACGACGTCGTCGGCGTCTCGCACGGGCTGGCCTATGGGAACGTCTTCCGCTGGGAGTACGTGGTGGCGGGGAAGACCCGGCTGACGAACCTGCGCTACAGCCTCTGGATGTACCTGCAGGCCGACGGCGAGACGCTGATCAACCGGGTGACGGTCAGCAAGCTGGGCGTGATCCTGGCGCAGACGACCGAGCACTTCCACCGCGGGAGCGGTCCGGTGCCGGCGATCGCCGGGCGCTGACGCGCGCGTCGACCGCCACGCCGGTGGAGAGCACCGCCGGATCTGGCGTCTCCACCGCCACGGCGGAGAAGAGCACCGCCGGATCTGCTGTGCCACCGATCCGGCGTGGATGTTCACCGTCGCGGCGGTGGAGAGCACCGTCGGATCTGGCGTCTCTACCGTCGCGGCTGTCCAGAGCACCGCCGGATTCGCCGTGCCACCGATTCGGCATGGACGTTTACCGTCGCAGCGGTGGGAATCCGCATTGCCTACTTCCTGGCCGCCAGCAGCACGTTGGCGTAGGGCGTGCCCATCCCCATGGGGCGGACGTCGACGGCCAGCTCCAGGGCCTGGAGGAGGCTCGTCCACTCGGTGGCGCTCCGGTAGTGGAAGCGCTGCTTGCGGTGCCGGCGCAGGAGGGCGGAGAAGCGCTCCTGGAGGCGGGTGGCGGTGAAGCGCCAGCCGGCGCCGGCGTCGGCGTCGCGGATGAGCAGGAGGCCGCCGGGCGCCAGGGCGGCGACGGCCTTCGCCAGCAGCGCCTCCTGGTCGGCGGCCGGCAGGTAGTGGAGGACGTCGAGGAGGAGGACGACGTCGGCGGCGGGGAAGCCGGCCGTGCGCAGGTCCTCGTTGACGATCTCCGCCTTGCCGGCGAGCGCCTGGCAGGCGGCCGCGGCGACCTTCGGCCGCGCCTCGATGCCGAAGAACGAGAGGCCGCAGGGCGGCAGGGCCCAACCCTCGGGGTAATCGCCCCCCTCGGCCTGCGCGCGGGCGGCGAGCAGCAGGGAGAACAGGATCCCCCGGCCGCAGCCGAGGTCGAGCAGGCGGCCGGTGGACGGCAGCACGCCGCGCCGCACGAAGTTGAAATAGAGGGGATCGTGGCGGAGCTTGCCGCGCACGAACTCCCAGTTGAGCATGCCGGTGTCGAGATAGGGGAGGGCGGCCTTCTCCAGCAGCGCCTCCTGGCGGGGGTGGGCGTGGCGGCGGCGCGCCATCCACCAGGTGAGCAGCGCGAAGACGACCGCCAGTCCGCCGCCGATCGCCAGGGTGCCGAGCATCAGGTCCGCTCCCACCTGCCGGAACCCGAGCTGCCGCAGCTCGTGGAAGTGGATGTGGAGGTAGCTCTGCCCGCGCAGGCGGCGGCCGGTCTCCAGCTCCGCCATCATCAGGAACGGGGTGACGCCCGGCAGGCTGATGTGCGCCGCCAGGTAGGTGAGCGCCGGGTTCACCCGCAGCAGCTTGGCGAGCAGGATGCACAGCGGCAGGTGCAGGCCATAGAACGGGGTGCAGCCGATGAACACCCCCAGCGCCACGGCCCCCGCCTGCTTGCCCGGCGACATCCCCTCGGTGCGCATCTTGTAGAGGAGATCGCGCATCTCGCGGCTGAACTTCCCCTTCCCCAGCTTCTCCTTCCAGCGCTTCAAGGAGCACCCTCCGGGCTTGCCGCCGGATCGGGGACCGGCACCGACCGGAACCCCTGCCGGGCCAGGGCGTCGAGCAGCCGCGGCAGCACCTCGAGGACCACGGGGTTGCCGGCGGGACGCGCGGTGGCGCGGCCGTCGTGGAGGAGGAGGATGTCGCTGGCGGTGAGGCCGGCGAGCAGGCGGCGGGCGATCGCCGCCGGATCGCGGTCGACGGCGTCGAAGCCGCGCCGGGTCCAGGAGACGAGGCGGAGGCCGGCGCGGTGGAGCACCCAGTCGAGGAGGGGGTTGCGCAGGCCGGCCGGAGCGCGGAAGAGCGTGGGGCGCCGGCCGGTCGCCGCCGCCACCGCGCTCTGCGCCCGCTCCACCTCCCGCCGCAACGGCCCCGCCGTATAGCAGGCGAAGAGGTGGGGGTGGGTGTGGGTGTGGTTCTCGACGCGGTGACCGCGGCGGGCGATCTCGGCGGTGAGCTCGGGGTGGGCGCGGGCGCGGCGGCCGATGACGAAGAAGCTCGCCCGCGCGCCGGCGCCGTCGAGCAGGTCGAGCACGCGCGGCGTGACCTCCGGATCGGGCCCGTCGTCGAAGGTGAGGGCGATCTCGCCGCGGTCCGCCGCGACGCCGTGGCCCGCCGGGGGGAGCCGCAGCAGGTTGGCGCCCACGAACGGGCTGCGCGGCCAGAGGCTGGCGGCGGCGAGGACCACGTGGTTGGCCACCAGGGCGCCGGCCACCAGCCGCCAGTGGCGGGGGGCGGCGGCAAGGGTGGCCGCGCCGGCGGCGTGCAGGCCGAGCGAGCCGAGCAGCAGGGGGGGCAGGCGGTAGGTGGGCCTCCGTCTAGGCAAGGCCGTCCGCCTCCAGGGCGAGCAGCGCCGTGCGGTCGAGCTTGCCGCGCGGGTTGCGCGGCAGGGCGGGGACCAGGATGACGCTGCGCGGCACCTTGTGCGCCGAGAGGTGCGAACGGCACCAGGCCACCACCTCGCCGGCGCTGAGGCTCCCCGGCCGGCAGGCGACCACGGCGCGCAGCACCTCGCCGCGGCAGCCCAGGGGGATGCCGAGCACCACCGCCTCCTCCACCCCGGCCAGGCCGGCGAGGATCGCCTCGACCTCGCGCGGGTTGACCTTCTTCCCCTTGATGTTGACCAGGTCGTCCACCCGCCCGCGCAGCGCCAGCTCATCCCCCTGCCAGACCGCCAGGTCGCCGGCGCGGAAGCGGCCGCCGGCGAGCCGGTCGGGGTCGGGGTCGGGGAGGTAGCCGGCGGCGACGGCGGGGGATTCGACGGTGACCCGCCCCCCCGCATCCCCCGCGATGGCCGGCTCCAGCACGATCCGGACCCCGTCGACCGGCGATCCCACCGTCCCCCGCTCGGCGGCCCCCCCCTCGCGGTCGTAGCAGATGCCGCCGCACTCGCTGGAGCCGTAGAAGACGTGGACGGGGAGGCCGAAGGTCTCCCGGAAGCGGGCGGAGGTGAGGGCGGAGAGCGGAGCGCCGGCGGTGATCACCAGCCGCAGCGCCGGCGGCCGGGGGGGCGGATCGCCCATCCGCGCCAGGGCGTCGAGGTAGGCCGGCACCGTGGGGAAGAAGGTGGCGCCGGCGCGCGCGGCGGTGACGAAGGGGTCGTAGACGCCGGCCGTCTCGGGGATCACCAGCAGGGTGCCGCGCACCAGGGCGGGGATGGCCAGGCTGGCGAAGCCGTAGGAGTGGGAGAGGGGGATCGTGGTGAGCAGGCGGTCGGCCGCCGTCAGCCCCATCGAGGCGGTGAGGGCGGCGTCGTCGGCGAGCAGCGCCTCGGCCGAGGCGGCGATCCCCCGCGGGGTGCCGGTGGAGCCGGAGGTGAGCTTGACGACGGCGGTGTCCGGAGCGGCGTCCGAAGCGGGCTCCCCGGCTGTGCCCGGAACTTGCATGGACCAGCCGTCCGGACCGGCCGGCCAACCGTCCGGGCAGCGCAGGAGGGCGGGAGCGCCGAGGGCGCGGAGGATGCGCAGGGCCTCGGGACCGGGGGTCTGGGCGTCGAGCAGAAGCGCGGCGAGGCCGGCGCGGCGCAGGGCGAGGAGCGAGGCGAGGAAGCCGGGTCCGTTGGCGGCGGCGAGGCCGACGACGGTGCCCGGAGGCCAACCGGGCAGCCCTGGAGCCGCGAGAGCGCGGCCGGCGGCGCGCGCCAGGGCCTCGACGTCGCCGACGGTGGCCCGGCGGTCGGGCGACGCGACGAGCGGCGCCAGCGGGTCGCGGCGCGCGAGGCGCTCGAACGCCTGGAGGATGGGATCTTGCATGCTCAAGCCGGCCGCTCGTCTCCTTTCCGATGGAGGAGGGATGATACCAGCGGCGGCGGCGTCCCCGTCCGCGGGAGTTGCCGGCGGCCGCTAAGGACTTGTTGAAGAAAGGGTTGGGATTTGCCAGCACCCCCCGGGGCACGCTAGCATTCAGGGCCCGGAGTAAAGAAAAAACCTGCGGAGCGTGCCGCACGGTGGACCCGAGTCCGCCGGATCTCAGAGGTTTTGCGTATGTCGGAAGCAGTCGCCACGACCCCGTCGCGGATCAAGCGCTTGATCGTCGAGAGCCTGAACCTCGAGGGGATGAGGCCGGAGATGATCGAGGACGAAGCTCCCCTGTTCGGCGAGGGGCTGGGCCTCGATTCGGTCGACGCGCTCGAGCTGGTGGTGGCGCTCGAGAAGGAGTTCGGTATCCGGATCAAGAGTCAGGAGATCGGCCGCGAGGTCTTCTCTTCGGTTTCGACGCTCTCCCAGTTCATCGAGGGACGGACATAGAGACCTCCGCGAGGAGGCCGCCGGCGATGAGGGAAGAGCGGCAGGTCGCCGTCACCGGGGTCGGCGCCGTCTGCGGCCTCGGCTGGGGCATCGCTCCCCTCTGGGCGGGGCTGCGGGCCGGTGAGCCCGGCATCGGCCCGTTCCACCGTTTCGACCACTCCCGCCACCGCACCCACATCGCCGCCGAGGCCGCGCCGGTCCCCGCGGCGGTGGCCGCCCTGGCGCGCTCGTGCCCGGGTTGGCGCCGGCTGTCGATCGCCGACCGCTTCGCCGTCTTCGCCGCGCTGGAAGCGCTCGCGGGGGCCAGGCTGACTCCCGCGTCCCTCGGAGAGGACGGCGACGGGAGTTGGGAGGGCGATCTCGGGGTCTTCTTCGGCAGCAGCACCGGCGGCATGTACGAGAGTGAGCTCTTCTTCGCCGACTTCCTGCGCGACCGCCGCCGTCCGCGCCTCGCCTCGCTGATCCCGCAGCAGGTCAACGCGCCCGGCGACGCGGTGGCGCGGCAAGTGGGAGCCACCGGTCCGGTGATCACCTTCTCGTCCGCCTGCGCCTCCGGCGCGCTGGCGCTCGGGGCGGCGCTGGCGGCGGTGCGCTCCGGCGAGGTGGAGATGGCGCTGGCCGGCGGCTCGGACTCGCTCTGCCAGCTCACCTACGCCGGCTTCAACGCCCTGCGCTCGGTGGACGAGGTCCCCTGCAGGCCGTTCCGCGCCGGCCGCGCCGGCATGTCCTTCGGCGAGGGCGCGGCGGTGCTGGTGCTGGAGCCGCTGGAGCGGGCGCTGGCGCGGGGGGCCGAGCCGCTGGCGCTGCTGGCCGGCGCCGGCGCCTCCTGCGACGCCCACCACATGACGGCGCCCGATCCCGCCGGGAGCGGCGCCGCGGCGGCGGTCGAGGCGGCGCTGGCGGACGCCGGCCTGCCGGCCGGCGCGATCGACTTCGTCAACGTCCACGGCACCGGCACGCCGCTCAACGACGCCGCCGAGTGGCAGGCCCTGCGGCGGGTCTTCGGCGAGCGGGCGGAGGGGATGCCGTTGGTGGCGACCAAGGCGCTGATCGGCCACCTGCTCGGCTGCTCGGGGGCCATCGAGGCGGTGGCGACCGTGCTCTGCCTGCACCATGGCGAGCTGCACCCGGTGCGCGCCGCGGGAGACCCGGATCCGGAGCTGCCGGTCTCCCTGGTCCTCGACCGCCCCCTCCCCCTGCCCGGCGCGCGGGCGGCGGTCTCCACCAACCTCGCCTTCGGCGGCTCCAACGCCGCCCTCGTCTTCTCGCGCTGGCCGGACCGGCCGGACCGGCCCCGGATGGCAGGCCGGGCCGCTTGAGCGAGCCGATCTACATCACCGGCCTCGGCGCCCTGGGCGCCTGGGGGGCCGGCTCCGACCTCCTCGCCGCGGCCCTCGCCGACGGCGCGCGGCTCGCCCGCGAGGTCGACCGCGGGGCCGGCTACCACCGCGACGGCGGCGCGCGGCTCGCCGCCCTGGTTCCTCCGGGGCCGTTCACGGGGTGGCTGTCGCCGGCGGAGGCGCGCCGCATGAGCCCCCCCTCGAAGCTGGCGGTGGCGGCGGCGCGGATGGCGCTGCGCTGCGCCGGCGGCGAAAGCGAGGAGCCGCGGACGGCGGTGGTGATCGCCACCGCCTTCGGACCGTCGACCAACACCGAGACGCTGCTCCAGCAGATCCTCTTCGAGGGACCCGAGGCCGCCTCCCCCTCGCTGTTCATGGAGAGCGTGGCCAACGCGCCGGCGGCGCAGATCGCCATCGCCCTGCGGGCGCGGGGGCCGAGCCTCACCGTCTGCCAGCGCGAGGCCGGGCCGCTGCTCGCCCTGGGCACCGGCGCCGCCGAGATCGCCGCCGGCCGCGCCGGCCGCGTCCTCGCGGGCTCGGTGGACGAGATGACGCCGCTTCTGCACGCCCTGCTCGACCGCTTCGG
>DASWQX010000992.1:0-7926 GCA_036403495.1 Thermoanaerobaculia bacterium | reverse complement strand
CCCTGGGTGGGGCTGAAATGGAGGGTGCCGGCCCGCTGCGCGCCCTGGTTCGCGGCCACGTTGAGCAGCACCGCGGCCTGACGGTTCGCTCCCGTCGTGCCGCTGTAGGTCGCTCCGCCGCCGGGCAGGCCGAGCCAGCTTCCGCCCACCGTCCGGGCCACCGTGAAGGGGCAGCTCGCGCCGGTGGTGGTCACGACGAGGTTGATGTTGTGCGTGCCCGAGTCGACCGTCTGATAGTAGATGTTGAGGTCGGTGACCTGGCAGGGATCGGCCCCGGTCTGGTGTACGGTGAAGAGCCGGGTCGTCTGCCCCATCGATACCAGGATGGTCATCTCGCGGTACTGGCCGGGGTTGGACGCCACGTTGTACGTCAGAGAAGCCGCGCCGCCCGCGCCGGTGATGCCGTTGAGCCGCCCCTGGGGATCGGCGCCGGCAATCGCGAGCTGGGTGGGGTTCGACGTCTGCGCGAAGAACGGGCAACCCGCCAGGGTCGCGGCGATGGTGAGGGTCTGGCCGCCGTGCGCGTTGGCGTCCAGGTAGACGTCGACCAGATTGGAGGTCAGCGAGCAGGCGGGGTTGGCCGTCGGTGTGACGGTGAGGTCCAGGGACGCCTCGCTGCGATACGCCGGGCCGGCCTCATAGGTGAAGAGGACGGTCTCCCCCTGGTTGACCAGTAAGCTCCGGTTGAACGGTTGCGTCGCGCCGCCGGGGAGGTCGCCGTCAGCGATCGCGGCGGCTCCGTGGTCGATGTACCAGTGTCCTCCCTGCCCCCCCAGATCCTGAATGCTCCCTGCGACGTTGAAGTAGCCCGCCGATCCCGGGTTGCGCCAGGAGACGGCGGCTCGATAAGAAGTGCCCGGGCTGAGGATCAAGCGGGAACCCAGCCCTTCGCGCCCCACCGCTCCGTCGTGGAGGTCGGTGGTGGGGAGCCAGTACGAGCGGCTCGCGGCGCAACAATCCGCGTCGTGATGGAAGATGGGGAGACTCTCCACCATCAGCCGGCTCACGCCCCGGAAGGAGCTCAGATACTCCCAAACCCCCTGATTATTGTGGCAATCCCCCAAGGGGTTCGACAGCCCCTCGGGCCGGAAGTCCGCGGCCGCGTTCCACCGGGTGGCGGGTCCCAGCCCCAACTGGGTGACGCTCAATTTGGCTGGCGTCCCGTTGGGGTTGGTGAGGCTGGTGTAGTTGATCGATCCATACCGGCATTCCGTGGTCGGGTTGGAGGCGAGATCGTAGCCCACGTACCCGCTGCCGGCGCCATTCGCCGACTGGGGCGTCAGCCAGGAGGCGTTGCTCTGGGCGGCCCAGGCACAGGACGGCCAGGTGGCGCCCAGGACGCTGCGGCCCTGCTGATACTGCGGGGGGAATTCGGCCAGGGAAGGGAGGAGAGTCTGTAGGTTGCACGGCTCCTGCCCCTGCCCGTGGCCGGTAATGACGTCCACACAGGTGGCAACTTGCATGGGTTGAGGTTGAGTGATCGCGGGAAGATCGAAGGCGACGCTGCCCGTCACGGTTTGAAAGGGCGGAATGACGGCGATTCTACCGCCGGCCTCGATGCCCCCGATGAAGCCATAGAGGTCGATACAGGAAACGTTGCTGGTAACGTAGGTTTCCAGCGGCAGCCAGCCCCCGCTGGGTAGCTTGCGCTCCACCCGGAAGGCCTGCGTCCAGGGGTCCTCCCTCCACTGCAGCGTCAGGTGGTGAGCCATGTCGATGTCGCCCTGGAGGAACGTGTCCAGCGTCGGCGCAAGAGGGACGAGTGTGCCGGGGACCGCGACGGAGCTGTTGAGCTCGAAGTGGCCGAGGCCATTGACCATCCTGCCCCACTCGCTCTGATCCGTCGTCGCCTGCCTCCCCTCGGAGCACGAGAAGAAGAGATCGCCGTGGCGATACGTGAAGTCGCGATGAGATTCGATGATGTTGTGGAAGGTCTGGACGTTGCTGATCTGGCTGCCATCCCAGGTGAATTCGATCTGGTTGAGGGTCCGCGCGTCGGCGAGCCCGCTCATGCCCGTACCCGAGAATGCGCCGTCGGGCGCCGGGTCGAAATAGTAGTGGTTGTCCCCCCGCAACCAGGTTTGCCTTGCCGCGTCCAGGAGCGGGCCGTCTACGCCACCGTCGCAATTCTGGCCGGTGGAAATGGGATCGGTGACGTGCGAGGTAGGCAGGATCGCTTTGCTGGTGACGCGGTAGGTTTCGGGGGGAGTGGAGGCCTGCTGAACGGTTACGTTCTGGGCGCCGAACCCCAACAATCCGGACCGCGCGCTGGGTCCGTTGCGGTCGTAGTCGAAGGTGGAGCTCTGCCCCTGGAAACGGATCCAGGCCGGTTGATGCGCCGGCTGGCTCGGGCACCCGGCCTGCGAGGTCACCTGCATCTGCGCGTAGGTACCCCCCTGGCCGGGCAATGCCTGCTGCGGCTGACCCGTGATGCCATACGTGCAGGGGGGCTGATTGACCGACGCGAGCGGCGATTCGTAGCTCGTCCCCGGCTGGTAGACGAGGATGGAGGTGGAGCGCGCCTGGCCGGTGGTGTTGGGATCGACGGTATAGAAGAAGTGCCCGTACCACTGGTTGTTGCGCAGAGTGTTGTAGATGCCGGTGACGTGGATCCACGCGGGAGCCGCGACGGCCCACCCCTGGCAGTCCATGTTCGGAGACAGGGGCACCAGCGCGCCCCAGCCGCCTCCGCCTTCCGGGGGATTCGGATCGTTGAGCTGGGGGTCGCCGAACCCGGTGCACCCCGGGGGGACCGGGTCCTGCTCGACCTGGAAGGTGGTGAGCTGGGTACTGCCGGCGGTCCCGGCCAGGACCCTCACCGTCGCCGACCGGTGGGCGCCGGTGCCGTTCGAAGCGGCGGCGAACTCGACGGTACGCCAGCTCCAGGAGCCCACTACGACGCTGCTGATCCAGCCCGTGCCGCCCGCCACCTCCACGTGCCAGTTGCACCCCTGATACGGGTCGAGCGTCACCCAGTGCGTCACGTGAGAGTTGCCGCCGGCCGGGACGGCCTCCGCGTTGGTGGTCGCGGCGGTGCAATCGGGCTGCGGGGAGTCCCCGGCGGGTCCGGAATCCACGCCTTGCGCGGCGGCGCGGGCCGGCGACACGAACGGCAGCCAGCCGATCAGCGCCAGCATGAGCAGAATAGTGCAGGCTCGGAATGATGACATCAGAGATCTCCAGGAGAGACGAAGCAGGGCGGGCGTCATGCGCCGCCGCGCTCGCTCTTGTCTCCTGGGGAGTCACCGGCTCCGGCCATTGCCCCCCGCGAAGTTCTTCGGCTACCCTCTTGCCGTGGCGGACCGCCCCCTTACCGGCGACCGGCTCAAGGCGCGCGCGCGCCGGCTCTGGCGATGGCTCTTCCCGCCCCGGATCGAGCCGCCGGAGGAGGTGAAGCGGCTGCTTCAGGCCGTGTTTCCGACGCTCGACCTCGGCCCGGTCACCTTCCATCGCGGCGCTCCGCACCTGGTCCGGCTGCTGAAGGCCGAGGCGATCGTCATTCCCGGGCTGCTGAGGCCGCGCCGCACCTGTATCTATGTCGAGCCGGAGGCCTGGGAACCGGGGAGCGTCGAGGGGCTCGGCACGCTGGTCCACGAGGCCTTCCACGCCCTCCAGGCGCAGGAGGTCCCCCCGGGTTTCGGCCCCTTCCGCCCCTACGTGCTGCTCTACTTCGCTCAAGGGTCGGCGAACGGCTTCCGGTATCACGGCCATCCGATGGAGAACGGCGCCTATGACCTCGCGGGGCTCCCGGGCAGCCGGTTCGAGACCGCCTTCGCCGCCATGCCAGGAGTCGAAGCGGCGATCGAGGCGGCGGTGATCGAGGCGGCCGTCGAGCGCGAGGGGCTCCGCACTCCTTCCAGTGGGCTGCGGTTCTGGTCCGCCCTGGCGGGCAGCCTGCCCTTCGCGCCGCCGCGAGCGCTCGCGCTGCCGCTGGTCCCCGTCTGGTTCCTCCTCTGGGCCGGGGCCGTCGCGCTCACCTGGCTCGGACGTCTTATCGTGGAAGGAACCGGCGCTTGCGTTGTTGCGTTGCTCTGGGGATGCGGAGTTTTTATATCTGCTATCGAGCCGTTTCTATATCGTCACACCTAAAAGCTGTAACGAATCGCCGGGGAATGGGCCTAAGATAGGTACCAGCGGTAAGAAGGCCTGCTGGATCAACGTTCCTATCGTCTAAAGCACTAGAAAGGGGAGAGTGAGATGAATCAGGACGCCACGGAGATTCGGGCCAGGATCAAGCAGATTATCGCTCACGTCTCGGGATTGGATCCGGCTCGTATCGGGGACCAGGCAACGCTGCGGGATGAGCTCAAGCTCGATTCGCTCTCACTGCTGGAAATCGGAGTCGACGTGGATCTGGCCTTCAGGCTGGAGCTCCCGGACGAGCGCTACAAGGAGATCGACAGCATTCCCGACATGGTGGCGCTGGTCCAGGGGCGCTTGACCGAGGCGCCGGCCCAGTCTCAGGCGGTGTAGCCATGGAGCCCAGGATCGCGGTGACCGGTCTCGGCCTGGTCACCCCGATCGGCATCGGGCGGGAGGACGTGTGGAACGGCCTGCTCGCCGGCCGGTCGGGGTTCGCCCCGGTCGAGTCCTTCGATACCCGTCTGTTCAGCGTGCACCTGGGGGCGGAGGTTCGCGGCTTCGAGCCCGGCCCCTACGTGCGCCGGCTCGACCCCGCGGCGCTCGGCCGCGCCTCCCAGATGGCCATCGCCGCGGCCCGGCTGGCCCTGGAGGACGCGGGTCTCGACGTCGATGCCGTGGATCCCGAGAGGGCCGGGGTCGCGATGGGCACCACCTCCGGCGAGCCGCGCGAGGTGGAGAAGCTCGACGACCGGATCCTGGCCGGCGAGCTCGACCGGGTGGGGGCGGAGTTCCTCTCCCTCTACCCCTGCCACACCATCGCCGCCCACGTCGCCCGCGAGCTCGGCTTCGCGGGGGTCAACACGATGATCCCCACCGCCTGCGCGGCCGGCAACTACGCCCTCGCCCACGCCCTCGACGTGCTGCGCGCCGGCCGCGCCGACCTCATGCTGGCCGGCGGCGCCGACTCCTTCTCGCGCATCACCTACACCGGCTTCGCCCGCCTCGGCGCCATCGCCCCCGAGCGCTGCCAGCCGTTCGACCGCAACCGCAAGGGGATGATCCCCGGCGAGGGGGCGGCTGTTCTGGTGCTCGAGCCGCTGGAGCGGGCGCTCGACCGCGGCACGCGGATCTACGCCGAGCTGGCGGGCTACGGGCTCTCCTGCGACGCCCACCACATGACCGCCGCCCATCCGGAGGCGGACGGCGCCGCGAGGGCGATGGAGCGGGCGCTGGCCGACGTCGGCGCCGCGCCGGAGGAGGTCAGCTACGTCAGCGCCCACGGCACCGGCACGCCGACCAACGACCGGCTGGAGATCCTCGCCGTCAAGCGGGTGTTCGGCGCGGCGGCCCCGCGCATCCCGATGAGCTCGATCAAGTCGATGATCGGCCATACCATGGGCGCCGCCTCCGCCATCGAGGCGGCGGTCTGCGCCCTGGCGATCGCCGAGAACCGCATCCCTCCCACCATGAACCTGGAGGAGCCGGAGGACGGCCTCGACTTCGTCCCCAACGAGGCGCGCGACCACCAGGTGCTGCTGGCGATGAACAACGCCTACGCTTTCGGCGGCAACAACGCCTCGGTGATCCTGCGGAAGGTGGGGCTTTGAGCGCCCGCTGGTCCGTCGTCGTCACCGGCGCCGGAGTGATCTCGCCGCTGGCGGACTCGCCGGAGGGGCTCCACGCCGCCCTCTGCGCGGGGACCAACGGCCTGAAGCCGATCGAGCTGTTTTCACTGGACGGCCTGGGGCTGAACGGCGGCGGGCCTCGGGAGGCCGGCGAGATCCGTCCGTTCGAACCGCGCGAGTACCTGGGTGGCCGCAACCTGCGGCCGGTGGACCGCACCTCGCGGCTGCTGCTGGCGGCGGCACAAGCCGCCCTCGACGAGAGCGGCTGGACGCCCGAGCTGCGGGCCGAACGCGAGGTGGGTCTGGTGCTCGGCACCACCTTCTGCAGCGTCAAGACGATCGCCGAATTCGACCGTCGGGGGATCCAACTCGGACCCTCGCACGTCAGCCCGCTCGATTTCGCCAACAGCGTGATCAATGCCGCCGCCGGGCAGACCGCCATCTGGCACGGGCTGCGCGGCGTCAACTCGACAATCTCGGCGGGCGAGGCTTCGGGGCTGCTGGCGATCGCGTCCGGCGCCGGCATGATCAGCAGCGGCCACACCGCGGCCCTGCTCGCCGGCGGTGCCGAGGAGCTCTGCTTCGAGTCCTTCCTCGGCCATCTCCGCGCTCGCCGGCTGTCGGAGTCAGTGCCCCTGCCGCTCGACGCCCGGCGGAGCGGCTTCGCCCTTGCCGAGGGGGCCGCCCTGCTGATGCTTGAAGAGGCCGAGGCAGCGGCGGCGCGGGGGGCGCGGGCGCTCGCCGAGGTGCTCGGCCACGGCGCCGCTTTCGATCCCACCGAGAGCGAAGCCGGCGCCGCCCGCGCCGTGGCCCGCGCCGTCCGCATCGCGCTCGACGATGCCGGGATCGGTCCCGGCGAGATCGACGCCGTGAGCCTTTCCGCCAACGGCAGTCCGGCCGGTGATCGCGCCGAGGCGGCGGGGATCGCCGCCGCCCTGGGCGAGCGCGCGGCCGGGCTGCCGGTAACGGCGATCAAGTCCATGCTGGGTGAGGCGCTCGGCGCCTCCGGCGGCTTCCAGGCGGTGGCCCTGCTCGGTACTTTCCGCGAGGGGAGCCTGCCGGGGGTCCGCGGCCTCGAATCGACCGAGGCGGGCTTCCCCCTGACCGGGGCCGCCGCCGGCACCCGCCGCGTCGCCGTCCGCCGGGCCCTGCTGACCGCGCTCGGCGCCGACGGGCACGCCTGCGCGGTCGTCTTGGGAACCAATTGAAAGCGGGGATGAAAATGGAAGAGAAAACCTTTCGTGAAGTCGACGTTCTGATCGCCGGTGCCGGGCTGGCCGGCTTGACCCTCGCCCGCCAACTGCTGCTCGCCGAGCCCGGTATTAACATCCTGATGGTCGACCGCGGCGCCGAGATCCCCTCGCCCAAGCAGAAGGTAGGGGAGGCCACGGTGCAAGTCAGCGGCTACTATTACTCGCGGGTGCTCGAATTGGAGGAGTACCTGTTGCAGGAGCACTACCTCAAATACAACCTGCGTTTCTATTGGAAGTCGCAGCGCGGCGGCGATGTCTGGGAGGATCTCAGCCAGTCGTTTATCCGCAAGGTTTCGAACATCGCCACCTATCAGCTCGACCGCAACACCTTCGAGGCCGAGGTGCTGCGCCGCAATCGCGAGAGCGCGAGCTACGAGCTGATCCATCCGATCACCGGGCTTGACGTCGAGCTGGGCGAGGAGGGGCCGCACGCCTTTCGTTTCGAGGTGAACGGCGAGGAGATCGCCGGCCGCGCCCGCTGGGTGGTCGACGCCTCGGGAAGAAACCGTTTTCTCGCCCGGCGGCAGAAGCTCGAGCGTCCCAGTCCGATCAAGCACGGCTCCTCGTTCCTCTGGGTCGACGGGCTGCTCGATCCCGAGAAGTGCACGAACCTCGACCGCAAGGCGATCCGCCTGCGCTCCGAGCGCTCGGCGCTGGGGCATTTCCCGACCTTCCTGGCGACCAATCACTATTGCGGCGAAGGCTACTGGTTCTGGGAGATCCCGCTGCACGGCAAGACCAGCCTGGGGCTGGTCTACGACTCCGCCGTCGTCAACAGCAAGGACGTGGCCACGGCCGACAAGCTGATCGAATGGATCTGCCGCGAATACCCGCTCTACGCCCGCGACCTGCCGCAGCGGAAGGTGCTCCATCACTCGGGGATCACCAGCTTCGCGCTCGACAGCGGCCAGACCATCTCTCCCGCGGGCTGGGCGCTCTGCGGCGAGGCCTGCCGGTTCACCGAT
>DASWQX010000991.1:0-1996 GCA_036403495.1 Thermoanaerobaculia bacterium | reverse complement strand
GAGGGTGAGCAGGCGTCCGGCGTGCTGGCCGGACTTGATCCAGCGCGACAGGGCGGCCAGGATCTGCAGGTGCTCGGCGGGCGATTCGGCGGGCGAGACGACCAGGAAGAAGACCTGGACCGGCTGGCCGTCGGCGGCGCCGAAGTCTACCCCGGACGGCACCATGCCGACCGCCACCACACCGTGGCGCAGCCCCTTGAGCTTGCAGTGCGGGATTGCCACTCCCTGGCCGATGCCGGTCGAGCCGAGCTGCTCGCGCTCCCAGAGCCGCTGGAAGAGCTCGTCGCCGTTGCGCACCTGGCCGGAGGCCTCCACGCGTCCGGAGAGGGCGCGGAGCACCCCCTCGGAGTCGGTCGCCGGCAGGTCGGGGAAGATCAGCTCCGGCCGGGTCAGCGCGCCGAGCTCCACCTCAGAAGATCTGCTTCCTGTCGGTCGACGAGGGGATGCTGAGCTCGTCGCGGTACTTGGCCACGGTGCGGCGGGCGATCTGGATCCCCTCGCGGTTGAGGATCCGCATCAGCTCGCTGTCGGAGAGCGGCCGCTTCGGGTCCTCGGCCTGGACCATCTGCTCGATCTTCCGCTTGACGGTGAGGGAGGAGATGTTGTCGCCGTACTCGCGGTCGATCCCGCTGTGGAAGAAGAACTTCATCGGGAACAGGCCGCGCTGGGTGTGGATGTACTTGTTGGAGACCACGCGGCTGACCGTCGACTCGTGCATGCCGATGTCCTCGGCGACGTCGCGCAGCACCATCGGCCGCAGGTGCTCGATGCCGCGGTCGAGGAACTCGCGCTGCTGGCGGACGATCGACGCCGCGACCTTGTAGATGGTGCGCTGGCGCTGGTCGAGGCTCTTGATCAGCCAGACCGCCGAGCGGATCTTGTCCTTGATGAACGCCTGCGCCTCGTTCTGCCGCCCCTCGCTGCGCATGGTCTGGAGCATGCGGCGGTAGGCGCGGCTGACCCGCAGCCGCGGTAGGCCGTCGTCGTTGAGCTGGATCACGTACTCGTCGCCGACCCGGCGGACGAAGACGTCGGGCTCGATGTAGTGCGGCCGGTCGGTGCTGAACTGGCGCCCCGGGTGGGTCTCCAGGGTCCGCACGTCCTCCAGCGCCGCCTCCAGCTCGGCCAGCTCGACCCCCAGCTTCTTCGCCACCGCCGGGAACTGCCGGCGCAGGAAGAGGTCCCAGGCCTCGGCGATCATCCGCCGCGCCAGCGACTCCGGGGGGATCTCCTTGATGTCCATCTGGAGCAGCAGGCTCTCGCGCAGGTCGACGCAGGCGATGCCCGGCGGATCGAAGGAGCGCACGATGGCGAGCGCCTCCTCGATCTCCCGCAGCGTGTAGCAGCGCTCCTCGGCCTCGCCCATCGCCAGGATCTCTTCGAGGGTGGCGACCAGGAAGCCGTCGGGGTTGAGGTTGCCGATGATCAGCTCGACGATCTCGCGCTGGCGCGGGGTGACCTCCGCCGCCATGTGGAGCTGCCAGAGCAGGTGGTCGTAGAGGTCGGCCTCGCGGCGGAGGCTGTTCTCGATCGGCGGCTCCTCGCGCTCCTCCATCATCGAGGACTGCCCGGAGCCCTCCCAGTAGTCGCCGAAGTAGGCGTCGAGGTCGATGTTCTCCATCGACTTCTCGTGGTCGAGGCCGTCGCCGTTGGGCGGCGGCTCGGGGACGATCGCCTCCTCCTCGCGCGCGGGGGTCTCCTCGTCGGTGATCTCGGACTCTTCGAGGACCGGGTTCTCCACCAGCTCCTGGGTGAGGAGGGTGTCGAGCTCCATACGAGTCATCTGCAGAAGCTTGATCGCCTGCTGCAACGAAGGCGTCATCACCAGCTTCTGCGACATCCGCAGTGAAAGTTTTTGCTCTAACGCCATTCAGACCATGCCCTACAGAGTGAAGTCTTCCCCAAGATAGATCTTTCGGACCTGCGGGTCCGTCGACAGTTCGAGCGGGGTGCCGGCACGCAGGATTTCGCCGTTGTTGATGATATAGGCCCGGTC
>DASWQX010000990.1:0-2737 GCA_036403495.1 Thermoanaerobaculia bacterium | reverse complement strand
GAGCCGCCGGCGCCCGGGACGTAGATGGAGCTCCCCGACAGCGCCGAATGGAAGACCGGCTCCCAGG
Source organism: Thermoanaerobaculia bacterium (assembly GCA_036403495.1). GTDB lineage: Bacteria > Acidobacteriota > Thermoanaerobaculia > Multivoradales > UBA5704 > DATARR01. Next base: position 2,670 of record DASWQX010000990.1, on the reverse strand, counting down.
CCGGGCCGTTGGTGGCGGTACCGTAGGGAACCGGCTTCCAGTCGCTCTGGAAGCTCCACACCGTCACCAGGTTGCCCCCCTGCCAGCGCAGCCGCTTCTCGTTCCAGATCTGCGTCTCCCAGTGGTCGAGGGAGGTGTAGGTGCCGCTCTTGAATTCCATGTAGACGTCGTTGCCGTCGATCAGCGGCACCTGGTAATGGACCAGCAGATCCGGAGTGGCCAGCGGATCGGCCTGCTCCTGGGCCACGAACGGATCGTAGACGACGTCGGCGAGGATGCGCTGGGCCAGTTGACCCGTGGCGCTGGTGGTGCTCGTGTGCTGCGGATTCTTTCCCCACTGCGCCCAGTCCTGAGCCGAGGCTGAGAGGCTCGCGGCCAGCAACAGAACCCCGAACGACACGCTGAGACGACTCTTCATGAAGTAATCCTCCTTCCCAGGATCGCCCTGGGGAAACGGACTATTTTTTACCGGCCGACCACGAACAGGTGGCCGTCGTTCTGCGTGTAGATCTTGCCGTCGGCGCCGATCGCCAGCGGCGTGTAGGCGGCGCCCACGGCGCTGTCGAGGAAGAGGTGCTCGCGCAGGGTGCCGTTGGGCCGGACGACGTAGAGGTTGCCGTCCTCGCTGTTGTTGTAGACGTTGCCGAAGCGGTCGACCGCCGGGGCGTTGACGCAGAACTCGAAGCCGACCGGATGGTCGTTGACGCAGGTGACGTTGCCGCTGGCGTCGCGGGTGCAGCTCAGCGGGTTCAGGTTCTGCCAGCGGGACTCGACGTGCAGGTCCTTGTCGAGCCGGGTGATGAAGTACGCCTCCGGAAAGGAGGGGTTGTAGGTCGTGCGGTCCGAAGGGCAGAACGTCTCGTCGTCGCAGTAGGAGCCGGAATCGCCGTATTGATTGTCCTTGGTGATGACGGAGTAGGTCCCGTCGTGCGCGTAGATGGCCGGCGTGTCGTCCCAGCCGAAGCGGTAGGCGGCGAGGAACTGGCCCGTGGAGCTGAACTTCATCAGGTGCCCCTGGAAATAGTTGAAGCGCGTGTAGGCGCCATAGAAGACGGCGCCGTCGGGCGCGACGATCGGCGAGGCCGTGTTGTCGTCGATCACGCGGCCGGCGCCGGGCCGGTTCTGCGCCGGGTCCACCCCGGTGGCGGCGCCGACTCTGCAGCCGTTCGGCGTGCCGTTGGGCGGCAGCAGGACGTTGCAGCCGTCGTGGAGGCGGTCGCGCATCGAGGCGTGCCACTTCGGCGACAGGTCGGAGTTGGCGGCGATCAGGTAGCTCTCGCGGCTCCACAGGTGGGCGACGCTGACGAGGTAGATGGTGCCGTCCGGCGCCACGGCCGGAGCGCTGTTGAGGCCGACGCGCTGGGTGCCGCAGGTCACCGTGGTGGGCACCGCGGTCGGCGACGGCGGCCAGGGGAGCTGGCTGATGTTGAAGACGCCCAGGCACTTGTCGTTGCCGTGCGGGGCTCCCGGGGTCAGCGAAGTGATGCTGGCGCTGCGGGCCACGCCGGCGGGGGAGACCTTCACCAGCGAGGAGGCCACGATGTCCGCGTCCCACGGGTTGCCGTGGTTGAGCTTGAGAGTGGTGTAGTAGATGTTCCCCGCCGCGTCCGCGGTGAGCGGGCTGGCGGTGAAGGTGTCGGGGTCGAGAGCCGGGCCGGACGGCGCGATCGGCATGATCCGCGCCACCAAGTGGCCGTCGCTCTTGGCGATCTTGAAGATCGAGCCTCCCGCGCCCGGAACGTAGACGAAGTTGCCGCTCAGCACGGCATGGAACACCGGCTCGAAGGCCGGGCCGTTGCTGGCGCTGCCGTAGGGGACCGGCTTCCAGTCGCTCTGGAACGTCCAATCCGTGACCAGGTGCCCGTGATTCCACTCCAGACGCTTCTCGTTCCAGATCTGCGTCTCCCAGTGGTCGAGAGTGGTGTAGGTGCCGGTCTTGAACTCCATGTAGACGTTGTCGCCGTCGACGAGCGGCGTCTGGTAGTGGGCCAGCAGGTCGCCGCCGGACAGCGGATCGGCCTTCTCCTGCGCGGTGAAAGGATCGTAGACGACGTCGGCGAGGATGTGCTGCGCCGGCTGTCCGATGGCGCTGGTGGTGCCGGTGTGCTGCGAGTCATGACCCCATTGCGGCCAGTCCTGAGCCGAGGCCGACAGGCCCGCGGTCAGGAGCAGGGCGCCGAAAGACACGCAAAGACTTCTCTTCATGAACGTAGCCTCCTTCCCAGTCTGCACTGGGGGAAAAACAGCATGACCTGAGACCATGAACGGCCCTTAGAAATGAAAGAGATACAGCCATATCAGGCTACGCCCGGAGGGATGGGCTGTCAAGCGATCTCCGGTCCGCTACGCACGCCGGTCCGCTAAAGAAACGGGACGCCCCGGGCCGCGCGGGCCCGGGGGTTTGGAGGGTGGGCGGGACTCTTACGCGGCCGCTCCGGCGATCTGCTCGCGGCGCTTCGCGTACCAAGCCCGCGCCTCTTCCTCGGTGTCGCAGAAGGTGAGCGGGTTGGCTTCGGGGCCGCGCCGGAAGAGGTTGGCGGCGGTGAGCAGCAGCCGCGCCAGGACCTTGGCCTTCAGCGGCGCGTTCTTGACCACGGTGCCGCGCAGCGGCAGCAGCTTGACGGTTTCCGACGCCTCCTTGCGCACCGCCGGCGGCAGGTCGTCGAGCTC
>DASWQX010000989.1:0-5846 GCA_036403495.1 Thermoanaerobaculia bacterium | reverse complement strand
TCTTCGCCACCGTCATCCTCAAAGACCTGGCGCCCGGGGTGCCGGTGATCGCCCGCGTCAACGACGCCGAGAACGTCGAGCGCATTCACCGCGCCGGGGCCGATTTCGCCCTTTCGATCAGCCAGGTCTCCGGCCAGATGCTCGCCAAGAAGCTGCTCGGCCAGGAATCGGTCGCGGTCGATCCGCAGCTCAAGATCCTGAAGATCGCCCCGGAAGGATTCACCGGCCGCCACCCCGCAAAGCTAGGACTCCGCGAGCGCACCGGCTGCTCGGTGGTCGCCGTCGAGCGCGGCGAGGACGTGCTGGTCGAGTTTCCCGCCGGCTTCCGCGTCCAGCCGGAGGACGCCGTCTACATCTGCGGCAGCACCAGCGGCGTGCGCCGGTTCCAGGATGCGTTCCGGCGGGTCTAGCCGCGCGGTTTTGCGAGCGGCCCTGGAGTCTGCCTCCTGCGCCGGCTCCGCCGCCCCTTTCGCCTGCCGCGCTGGCGCCTTCGCCGCGTCCGGCGCCGCTTCCGCCTGCCGGTCTCCCCCTTTCGCCGCGCGCGGCAGCGCGTCCGCCGCGTGTACTGGCGCTTTCACCTCGTCCGGCGAATCATTCGCCGGACGAATTAGCGCACGCCTTCGGCGCCAGGAATGCGCCGCCGTGCACGATCGTGCGCTCGCCGCCCCCGGCGAATGGGGCGCCGCTTCGTGGGAGAGTGCCGCCCCGCGAGGCGAACGCAGCAAATCGCGCCTCCGCGGAGCTGGAAGCTCCTGGGGAAAGACGACAGGTCATCAGGCAGGACTCCCATTCGCCGGCGAACGCCCCGGGGCGCGCGTCCGGCAGCGCGCTTCCGCTCCTGCCTGCGCGCCGTCGCCGGGCGAATGTCCCCATCAGGCCGGCGGAGAGCCGCCGCCCGCCTTGCGATAGGTCGTAGCTTTCTGCCCCGAGCCCTTGGACTCGACGTCGAGGCTCCCTTCTTCCTGCAACCTCTTCAGGCATCGATAGAGAGCGCCGCGATCCGGCTCGTACCCGAGAGCCTCGCACACGTCCCCCCGCGAGAAGCTCTCCGGCAGACGCCAGAAATTCGCCCGCACGTCGTCGTCCACCTCGTCCGCGCTCTGCTTGCGAGGCCGCGCCGGCGGGGGAGAGGGTGGCTCCTGCGCGGCCGGAGCCGGCGCGCCGCTCCCCACGGAAGAGAAGATCCCCTCTTCGAGGCCCCCCTGAAGCATCCACACCATCTCGAGCGCCCGTATCTGCGCCTGATACGCCGCCTCCACCATCTCGACGCCGGCGCGCCGGGCCCCCTCGATCTGTTTCTTGGACTGTTCGTATTCGTTGTGTGTCATGTCGTGCGCTAGTAGAGCGCAATGCGCGAAGGATTGCAACAGGATTGCCCTGAGAGCGCTTTTTCTCTGTTAAAATACCCCCTTATCCGATGCACTCCTCAGGATCCCAGGATGCCCTCCGGGCTTCCACGGACTAGCCGGTGAAACAGCGCGTTTCCTACCTTAAATTGTGGTTGGCAGCGTGCGTCCTGGTGCTAACCGTGGCGGGCGCTCTGTCTGATCTGGGCGGCGCGGTAGCCTTCTGGGATCGTTCCGTCACTTGGCTCAACGCCAGTCTGGGGCTCCCACCGGACGGCCCCCTCGTCCAACACCGGCTCTGGCTCTTCGGCCTTTTCCTTCTTTTCCTTACGGCGTTTGCTGCCTTACTGCGCTGGGCGGTCGAGCGGTCTGAGGCGGCGAGGTCGAGAGGGCGCTTGGGCGGGCGGCGTGCTGCTGCACCCGATCAGGTCCGGGAGCGATATCTCCGCTACCTGCATGCCGATGTCGAGAACCGACTACAGTCGTCGATCCATGGCGCGCGGTTCTTCGATCTGGGATTGAGCGAGGCTCCGGGCGCCACGGTGCCCTGGCACTACGTCTACCGGGACCCCGGGTCGCGGCAGGAGGTCTTCGAGTCGTTCGAATCAGCGTTCGAGCGTTTCGATGGGCGCCTCCTCCTTCTCGGCAGCCCGGGCTCGGGCAAGACGACTACCCTCCTCATAGTGGCCCGGCGGCTGATCGCTGAAGCCCGGCGTGACCCCTCGGCACCGGTGCCTGTGCTGCTCAACCTGGCGAGCTTCGGCGCCATAGAAGAGCCGAACCTCTGGTTCTCCTGGCTGCCCGGGCTCCGATCGCGTGCCCGCGCTTTCGATGAGAAATCCTTCGAACCGTGGCTGAGCGAGCAACTCGCCCGCCTTCCCGTCCGCGGCCTGGCTGCGGCCGCTGCCCACTGGTTCGACGATGGGAGGGTCGCCCTGCTTCTTGACGGGCTCGACGAGGTCCAGGAGCGGCGGGCCGAGCGGCTGGTCCGCACGCTCAACACGTCCTTCCTGCATCGCTACGCCGACCTGCCGACGGTGATCAGCAGCCGCGTGCTGGAGTACCAGCGGCTCACTGCGGACCGGGAGCTGCAACTGCGGCTGAACGGCGCGGTGACTCTCCAACCGCTCGATCGCGACCAGATCCATGCCTACCTGACGACGGCCGGAGCCGGCGCCTTGCGCGACGCCCTGGCGCACGACCGCGACCTCTACGAGCTCGCCCAGACGCCGCTCACCCTGAGCCTGATGACCCTCACCTACGGAGGCCTCGCTCCGGAAGCGCTCCCGCCGGACCTTTCCCTGATCGAGCGTCGTCGCCACCTCTTCGACACCTATGTCGAGCGCATGCTCCAGCGGACGGCGCGGCGGGTGGCTGGAAAACCTTTCGATCTCGACCCGGCCGCGGACGAGCCCACCCGCTACAACCTGAGCCAGGTCAATCGGTTCCTCGGATGGCTGGCGGTCCAGTTGAGCGAACGGATGCAGATGGGCTTCGCCCCGGGAGACCTGGTGAGCCTCCTCGCCCAGGATGTTGCCGGCCCCTCGACCGCCGTCTTCACGGAGTTGTGGACCGCGCGGTTGCTCTTCGTGATCCTGCTCTCGACGGCGGTCTCCGCATTCTTCGTCGCGCGCTCTCCCTTCGGCTGGTTGCCTTGGCTGATGACCCTGGCCGGACCAGCCTCCTTTCTTGGGGCTCGCGGCTTGGGCCGACTAACAGCCAAGAGATCGAGAAGAGACAAAGTTACTATTAAAAAAACGCTGACGGCTCTCTCGTTGGCCTTTCTTCTCGCTGGCTATTTTTCTCTGCTTTTCTACCTCGCCATGATCGCTTTGGTGAGGCTGCTGCCCTTCGAAGTCTCTTGGCTCTCGCTGAGCGCCTTAGCTGTCGTTGCGACCGGAGGCAGCACGATCTGGCTCAGCGCAAATCCCGAGGAGCGTCGGACGATCAGGCGATACGTGGTAGTCGGCGGCCTCCTTGGGGGTGGGTTGGCCTTGTTGCTGTGCCAAGGATCGGTTGGGGCGCGCCTGTGGCTCATGCTCGCGATTTTCTCCTGTCCCTATGGGGTGTATGTCGCGAAGCTCGTCCACTCCCCGGACTTCGTCAGAGAACGCACCCGCTCCGGCGCGAGGATCCTCCTCGAGCTGGTGGCGCTGTTCCTTTCCTTGGCGTGGTTCCTGCTGATTCTCGCCTACGCCGCGGGCGTCGGTTGGATTGGGGACCGGCTAATCGGCCGTTCGATCCCGGGCTGGACGGTGATCGTGATCGGGGCGTGGATTGGCCTGGCGGGAGAGATCTCCGGCGAGGGAAATGTCGATGCGAACTTAGAAGCAGCGCTGGGAGCCATCTTGGGTTTGTTTCTCAGGGGTCCCGCAGGAGCTCTCGCGGGGACCTACCTGCTTCCTTATGTCGGGCGTTTCTTCGTCGGTGCCGCGCGTCGTTGGACCACTCAGTTCTTCCTCCAACCCTTGCTCGTAGCGGTCCTCGGCGCACGGGGGTGCACATCCTGGCGCCCTTCGGGGTTCGTACGCTTCGCCGCCGAGGCGCTGCTTCTCCGGAAGGCAGGGGAGGAGTACGAGTTCATGCACCGCCTGCTGCGCGACCATTTTGCGTTGCGGGAGCTGGTTCCTCTCCTCTATAACGAGCCGTACAAGACGAGGATTGAGGCGGTCCAGCAGATCGCCGCGCGGGGAGAGTCGAGCCTCGACGTGCTGGGTGAGTTGGCGCTCCATTCCGATCCCGCTATCCGCCAGGCCGCAGTGACAGGCCTCGGCACCCTCCAGCTACCGCGGGTGACGCTCCTCTTCGGGAAGCTCCTGACGGGAGAGACCGACCCGAACGTCTCCGCCCAGGTCGCCAAATGCCTGGCGGAACAGCCACGAAAGGAGACGGATGCCTTTCTCCGAGAGACCCTCAAGGAAGAAGTTGTGTCCATCCGCTCCGCGCTGGTCGCGGTGCTTGCCGCGCGCGGCAAGGGCGGCTCCGAGTTTCTGCAGGAGGCGATGGCCGATCAGGATCCCGTATTGGCTAAGGCGGCGGCACGGATGTACATCGCATTCCTGGCGATGAAGGGGCCCGAGCACGAAGGCTGAAGAGAGCTTCCAGGTGGGTCAACGGATCTACGACATGGCCGCTTCAAACGCCTTCGGGCGCCAAGAGGCCACAGATGCCTTCAAAGATTCGCTCAACGCGCTCCAGGGACAGAGCGCCGATTTTGCCCCCCAGATCGTCCTTGTCGACCGTGAAAAGCTGCGAGACCACGACGACGCTCCTCTCCGGCAAGCTCGCCTCGCCGTCGTCGAGGAGGACGTTGCCGGGAATCCGGGCTCGGCGGAGGTTGGTCGTCAGAGCGCAAACCACCACGGTATGGATGGCGCTCTCGTTGAAGGCATCGTTCTGCACGACGACGCAGGGGCGCAGGAAGCCTGGGGCGGACCCTGAAGGCTCTCCGAAGTCGAACCAGTACACGTCCCCCTGCTGGATCAACGCTCGGGCTCCAGAAGCTTCCGCTGTTTCCTGCGGATGCCTTGGAGTAGATCCTTCTCCTCGGGGGTCGGCGGGTCGTCGGCATAACTCCGGTTGATGGCCTCGATCAGAGCCCGCCTCTCGTACCGTTTGAGGAACTCGGCGATCGCCGTGGCGACTAGCTGGCTCCGGGAGATCTGAAGCTCGTGGGCCACATTCTCCGCGCGATGGAAGAGGGGCTCCGGGAGCGAAATAGCGGTCTTGACCGTTGGCATCGTACTTTTCCTCCTCCCGCTGAGTATCCATCTTGGTATGACCCGTGGTCAATACCAGAAAGAGGACTTAACCGGCTTGACGGCCGAGCTTTGCCTTGAAAACCTCCCAACAGTTGGTACTATCTGCAAGGCCAGCACGATGGGACGACACGGCAAGAAGCGCGGCAAACCGATTCGCCCTCCCGTGCCCTCGCGCGGAGCCACCGCTTCAGAGGCTCCGTCCGGGCTCCTGACAGGTCGTGGCGGGGCGATGCTGGTGCTCGCGATCGCGCTCGTCCTGGTGGTCCTGGCGTACTCGAATGCGATCCATGGCCAGTTCGTCTACGACGATCAGAAACAGATCCTCCTCAACCCGCTGGTCCAGCAGCCGGGCCTGCTCGGCAAGGCCCTCACCTCGGATGTCTGGGCGTTTTCAGGGGTGGAAGGAAAAGCCTGGAGCAACTATTGGCGTCCGGTCTTCGTCGCTTGGCTCTCGCTCCAGTACGCCCTGTTCGGGACCGACCCGACGGGGTGGCACGTGGCGAACATCGCCCTCCATTTTCTGGCGACGGCTCTCGGGTTCTTCGTGCTCCGGGTCCTCGGGGCCCGGCCGGTGGTGTGCGCGCTGGTGACATGGCTTTTCGCCGCATCGCCGGTCCACGTCGAGTCGGTCACCTGGATTTCCGGCTCGCCCGATCCGATCGTTGCAAGCTTCCTCTTCGCGGCCTTTCTGTTGTACCTGGCCGCGAGGATCCGGCGCGGATGGGGTCTCCGCGCGGCG
>DASWQX010000988.1:0-2339 GCA_036403495.1 Thermoanaerobaculia bacterium | reverse complement strand
CCGGACGGCTGCTCGCCCTGGCGGTCGAGCGCGAGCGGCTGCTCGCCGAATCCGCCCACCTGGAGGCCATGCGCGAGAGCGACCTGCTCAAGACCTCGCTGCTGCGCGCCGTCTCGCACGACCTGCGCACGCCGCTGACCGCCATGCGCCTGGAGGTCGAGAGCCTGGGCCGCCACGTCGCCGACCGGCCGGCGGCGCTGGCGAGCCTCCAGGGGCTGTCGCTGGAGTCGGAGCGCCTGGCGCGGCGGATCGACAACCTGCTGGCCCTGGCCCGGCTGGAAGCGAGGCTCGCCCGGCCGCACCCGGAGGCGGTGCACGCCGGCGCCCTGTTCCGCTCGGCGCGGGAGAGCCTGGCGCTGATCCTCGCCGGCCGGCCGCTGGCGGTGCGCGTCGCGGCGGCCTGCCCCGACCTCTGGGCCGACCCCTCGCTGGCGCTGGAGATCGTGGTGAACCTGCTGGAGAACGCGGCGCGCGCGGTTCCCGCCGGCTCGCCCCTGGAGCTGTCCGCCGAGAAGGGTGAGCCGGGACGGGTGCGGGTCGAGGTGAGCGATCACGGACCGGGGATCCCACCGGGGCTCCGCCGCATGCTCCAGACCCCGCGCGATCTCCGCCAGGGCGCCGACCTTGGCTCGGGGGACAGCGCGTCGGGCGGCCTCGGCCTGCAGATCGCCCGCAGCTTCGCGGAGGCCAACGGCGGCACGCTGGCGCTGCTCGACCGCGCCGGCGGCGGCACCGTGGCTCGCCTCGACCTGCCGGCCGCGCCGGAGCCTTTGGAGGAGACCGGATGACCCGTACGGACCCGCTGATCCTGGTGGTGGACGACGACCCGTCGATCCGCCAGACCCTGAGCCGCGAGATGGCCCTCGCCGGCTACGAGGTGGTCGCCGCCGCCGATGGAATCGAAGGGAAGGAGCGCTTCGAGGAGCGGCGCCCCGACCTCGTGATCACCGACCTCGCGATGCCGCGGATGGACGGCCTCGGCCTGCTCGCCGCCATCCGCCGGATCGACGCGACGCCGGTGCTCGTCCTCTCCGTGCGCGGCGAGGAGGAGGACAAGGTCCGCGCCCTCGATCTCGGCGCCGACGACTACGTGACCAAGCCCTTTTCGCTGCGCGAGCTGCTCGCCCGCGTCCGCACCCAGCTCCGCCGCCACGGCGGCGGGGGAGCGCCCGAGGTGCTCCGCTTCCCCGGCCTGGAGATCGACCTCGCCCGCCGCGCGGTCTCGCAGGAAGGCCGCGAGGTCCACCTCACCCCCACCGAGCTCGCCATTCTGGAGCTGCTGGCCACCCACGCCGGCCGGCCGGTGACGCTGCGCCAGATCATCGCCACGGTCTGGAAGGGCGCTCCGGCCACCACGCAGGACACCGTCCGCGTCCACGTCGGCTCGCTGCGCCGTAAGTTGGAGCCCGACCCCGCCAACCCCCGCTACATCGGCACCGAGCCCTGGGTGGGCTACCGCTTCCTGGGGGAGCTGGAGGAAGGGACCTGAGGGATCGTGGCTCTGTTCGCGGCGCCCACCCCGCCCGGGCATAAATGCCCAGGCTACGCTTGAACCAAGAAGCCTCCTGAAGGAGGCTCAATCCCTCCGGCCGCGAATTGAGCCGGCTTCAGCCGGCTTTTCGTTTCCACTGTAGCCCGGGCCTTCAGGCCCGGGCGTCGGAGGCGCCGTGAGTCAAATTGAGCCGTCCCTGCTGTCCCTTACGTCCCTTCTTTTTCTCCCGCCATCTCCAGCAGCCGGCGCGCTTCGGCGACCTTCTCGTGGGTGGGCGCCACGTGCGCGAGCAGGATCTCCAGCGCTGCCGCCGCCTCCCGGTGGGCGCGGGCGTGGTCCCCCTCCGCGAGAGCGAGCTTGCCGCTTTCGAGCAGGACCTTGCCGTAGAGCAGATCCTTGGCGGCCTTGCGGGTGAAGATCCCGATCGCCTCGTTCAGCGAGCGGCGGGCCGCCGGCCGGTCGCCGGCGGCACCGCGGGCAAGGTAGGCCTGGGAGAGCAGGAGGTCCGTGCCGGCCACCTCACTGTGCTGGAAGGTGCCGAAGAGCTTTCCTTCCAGCCGGTGTACGCGTTCGAGGGTCGCGACCGCCTCGGCCGTGGCGCCCGCGGCGGTCAGGGTTTCCCCCAGCTCCTTGAGCGGCAGCCGCAGCTCGTAGCTCTCGGGGCCGGCGAGCTGTTCGATCTTCGCCACCGCCTCGGTGAGCTCCCGCCGCGCCTGCGGCACCTGCTTCAGCTTCAGATGGGCCCAGCCGAGATTGGCGATCGCCCGCCAGCGCTCGGAGCTGTTCGGTCCCAGCGCCGTGCGCGCGAAGGTGTCGGCGGCGCGGCTGAACAGCCCGGCGGCATCCT
>DASWQX010000987.1:0-2814 GCA_036403495.1 Thermoanaerobaculia bacterium | reverse complement strand
CGCCTGGCGGGCCTCGGCCGCCGGGATCCGGCGGGCCGTCTCCTGGGTGGCCGGGGTGAAAGCGGCCGGGGGCTTCTCCGCGGGCGCGGCGGCCTGCGGGGTCAGGCTGGGAGCCTGCGGCGCGGCGAACGCGGGAGTCGCCGCCACCGCCAGCAGCACCCCCCCGGCGAGCGCCCGTCCTTTCCGTGACATCCAATGCATGCTCGAACCTCCTGGGCGACAGACCCTCGCGGGCGGCCCGGTTGCGAGGCCCCATTCTACAACCAACTCCCCGACCGCTGGATTGGAAAGGTTTTCCGGGCACTTTTCCGGGCGGAATCGCTCAGTCCCGGCGCGCGGACCAGTCCATCACTCGGAGCGCGCGCAGTGTAATCCAGCGATTCGGCTCTCCGGCGGCGCCGGCCATTTCCTCGTGAAGCGTATCGCGGTGCCGCACGTCGAGCCGCCAGCGCCCGTCGTCCTGGCGCCGTTCGAGCACAATCGCGACGGCCTCCTCGATCCGCGCATCCGGCCGCACCCCGGCCGCGCGCAGATAGTCGAGCGCGCGGAGCAGGTCATAGTGCCAGAGGGTCGGAAAGGCGAGCTGTGTCCAGCTCGGGTCGACGATCTCGCCGGTCGACAGCCTGCGGAGCAGACGGCGCTCGAGGAGATATTCCTCCCCGCGCCGCCGTGCGTCCGTCACCGCCGGCGCGGCGCCGAACGCAGCCTCGAACGCGAGCAGCCCTTCGAGCACGCAGATCGTCGTATGGAACGACGAGCGGACCGAGCCGCGCTCCGCCTCGCAGTTCCAGCCGCCGTCCGCGAGTTGCTCGCTCAACAGCCGATCGACGAGCCGGTCGCTGCGCTCGCCGAAATAGGCGCCGAGCGCGACCACGCGGCCGTTGATGCACGGCTCGACCTCCCCCTCGAAGAAGGGCGAGTCCCCGAACTCGGGTCCCCAGGTGACGTTGCCGCGCACGAGATCGATCACGGCCCGGGGGCGCGCGCTCCCCGGGTCGACCCCTAAGTCGCGCAGAAACAGCAGGGTGTATAGGTTCGACCACCAGAACGGCGTCGCGACGCCATCCCCCCAATTCCCATCGGGGCGCTGTTGATCGAGCAGCCTCTTGCCCCACCCCTCCGACGCGACGCGCGACCGCTCGGCCGCGACGATCTCCACGGGCGCATCGGTGAGGTCGCGCAGGACCTGCCAGCGGATCGACGGATCGGCGTCGAGGAGCCAGTCGATGACAGGGAGCGTCATTCGTTCGTGGCTTGGCGGACTAGCCGCGGGCTGAAGACTTGTTGAAGGCCACGGCGGCCCGGATGAGAGCCTTCAGGGCCGCCTCGTCCAGCGTCTCGCCTTCGTGGAAGTCGATGGCGCGCCGGACGTTGCCTTCGAGACTGGAATTGAAGAGGCTTGAAGGGTCCTCCAGGGAGGCTCCCTTGGCGAAGGTCATCTTCACGGCCTTCTTGTACGTCTCGCCGGTGCTGATCAGCCCGTCATGCGACCAGACCGGCCCTCCCCACTTCCACTCCTCGACCACCTCGGGGTCCGCCTCCTTGATCAGGGCGCGGAGCCGCGAGAGCATCTCGCCCCTCCAGTCGCCCAGCTCCTCGATTCTGGCGTCGATGAGCTCGGATGCGGACTCGTCTCCCTTCGACTGGCTCTTCTTCATGGGACCGGCCTCTCCTTGAGTCGCTTTTCTCCCTGGCTCCGCGAACGCCGCCGAGCCTCGGGAAGCCTAAGAAATGCCAGAACCTTCGCCGTGTCAACCCCCACGGGTGTCAGGCCGCACCGAGCGCACTGATCGTGACGTAGTACCCGTCCGGATCCCGGAGCGAGAGCTCCGTCGTTCCGGTGTTCGGGTTCACGTGGGGCTCCTCCTCGAGCCGGGCGACGAGAGCGCGTGCCCTTGGCAGCGCCAGATCGAAATCATCGATACGGAAAAACAGGAGGAGGCCGTTGCCAGGCTGCGCGTGATCGGGGCTCGTCAAGGAGGGGTGCTCATGGGCACCCCACTCGTGAAGGCAGAGCAAGACCGTTCCATCCGAGTCGAGAATCTGACCGAAGTGATCATGGGCGGGAGCCGACTCCGGCAGGCCCAGGAGCGACTGGTACCACTTGAAGCTGCCGGGCACGTCGCTCACGCCGATGATCGTCCAAATGCGTCTCATAGGATGCTCCTGCGGCCTGCCCTCCCCTCACAAACCCAAGCGGTTCTGAGGCGACTTCCTCTCAATATACTCAATCCGCATAGGGTCCACAAAGTGTCGGGTACTCCCCGGGCCCGCCGCTCCAGACCACCGCACCCGGAGAGTCTCCATTCGGGCAGAGATAGGTCCTCGTGCAACACTCCCAGGAAGAATTGGCCGGCACTGGATATTGTGCGCCGTCGCAACTGAGGTAGCACGTATTCGTGTACCACGGATCAGCCTCCGCAATCACAAAGCTGCTCACCGTGAGGGCACCAGCAAGAAGTAGCACGCGAAACCAGTTTTTCATGACCATTTCTCCTTCGGCCTTTGTCGGATCTTCATTGCCCTTGTGGCGGTTGCCAGAGCTCGACCTTGTTGCCCTCTGGATCCATGACCCATCCGAATTTCCCGTACTCCGAGTCGTCGGCCTTCTCGAGCACGTCGCAACCTTCTTCGCGCAGTGCTTCAAGAAGTGCGTCCAGATCCTCGACGCGGTAGTTGACCATGAAGGTCGACTTGCTCGGAGCGAAGTGCTTGCCGTCCGCTGGACCGATCGACCAGGCCGTAGTTCCCTTGGTCGGGTTGCCTTCGGAGTCAGTCCAGTCGAAGGCTGCTCCACCCCAGGGCTGAACGTCG
>DASWQX010000986.1:0-5785 GCA_036403495.1 Thermoanaerobaculia bacterium | reverse complement strand
TGCCGTCGGTCGCCCAGAGCTCGGCCCCGTAGGTGCCGTCCGCAGCGCGGAAGAACGCCTGGCTGCCCACCGCCGTGATTTCCCGCGGGTCCGAGCTGGAGCTGCCGGGCCAGACGTCCAGCAGCAGCGCGGTCCCCGCCGCGGTGCCGTCCGTGGCCCAGATCTCGCTGCCGTGGGCGGGATCGGTGGCGTTGAAGAGGATCTTGCCGTTCACCGCCGTGAATCCGAACGGGGAGGAGCCGGACGAGCCGGGCGTGATGTCCTTGATCAGGGTGGTGCCGCCCGCCGTGCCGTCGGTCCGCCAGACCTCGGGCCCATGGGTGCCGTCGTCCGCCACGAAGACAAAGCCCCCCCAGGGCGCGGCCACGGCCTCTTTTCCGGGCGTCGTATTGTTCTCGGAGAGGGAGTTGCCAGCGCCGGGATTCAGATCGGCCACCCGATGAGTGCCGGCGTTGGTGCCGTCGCTCACCCAGGGCTCCCAGCCCGAGTCGCCCCGCGCCGCGAACAGGACCTGCCCGTTGCCCGCGGCCAGGAACCGGGGCACGGAGTAGAAGCCCTGGGCGGCGTCCCCCACCGCTTTCGTCCCCCCTTGAGTCCCGTCCGTGACCCAGAGCTCCAGGATGCCAGCGGGGCTCATGGCGATGAAGAGGAGCTTGCTGCCGGCGTCCGCCATCGCGGGGGCCAGGAATCCGCCGAGATTCTGCCGCCCATTAAGGTCCCCCTTAACCAGCGACGTCCCCGCGGAGGTGCCGTCGCTCTTCCACAACTCCGGACCCTGCTCGGGATCGTCGGCGAAGAAGAAGAGCAGGCCGTTCGAGCTGGTGAGGGCGCGCGGGAGGGAGGTGCAGGCGCCGGGGCAGATGTCCTTCAGTAGAAAGGTGCCGGCCGGGGTGCCGTCGGTCCGCCAGATCTCGGTGCCGTGGGTGCCGTCGTTGGCCACGTAATAGAACAGGGAGCCCACTCCCTCGCTCTCCGCGCCGGTCTCCTCGACCTGCGGCGCCGGTGTGTCGGGGTTGATGTCCTTCACCAGGTAGGCGGGTGCCTGGCCGTGGGCCGGCAGCACGGCGAGGAGACCGACGATCAAGAACGAACGCACGAACAGGCGCGCAAGGCTGGACCTCATGGAGAGACTCCTTCAAGCGGTCGGTTGTCTGTACACCCTGTAGATGCGATTTTCCCCGAAAGATTTCGTCACGGCAACGGCAGATGGAACGCGGTGGCGAGGAAGACCGCCATCTCGCCACGGGTGATCGGCTGCTCGGGGCAGTAGTTGCCGCCGCCGCAGCCGGCGGTGATGCCGTCCGCCGCGAGTTGCTCGATCCAGCGGGCCGCGTAGTAGCTGGCCGGGACGTCGGCGAAGCGGGTGCCGGTGGCGGGCGGCGGGTTCTCGTGACGGGCGGCGATCAGCCAGACCGCCATCTCGGCCCGGGTCAGCGTGTTGTTCGGGCAGAAGAGCGGCGGCGAGGCCGAGCAGCCGCTCGCGATCCCCTCGCGCGCCAGCTCCTCGATCCAGGGGCCGGCCCAGTAGCCGGCGGGGACGTCCTGGAAGAGCGTGCCGGTGGCCGGCGGCGGCGGGGTGCCGCGGGCGGTGAGGATGAAGATGGCCATCTGGGCGCGGCTGACCAGCGCGCCGGGGCAGAAGCTGCCGGCGCCGCAGCCGCCGGTGACGCCGCCGATGGCCAGGGCCTCGATGAACCGCCAGGCCCAGTAGCTCGCCGGCACGTCCTGGAAGGTGGTGAGGAGGGTGGATACCGGCACCGCCCAGGGCTCGAAGCCGGTGACGCCGTCGTTGGCGGCGAAATAGACGTTGGAGCCCACCGGCGTGAAATCGAGCGGGCTGGAGGGGGCGGCCCCGGGGGCGAGATCCTGCACCTGGAAGGTCCCCACCGCGGCGCCGTTGCTCCGCCAGAGCTCGCGGCCGTGGACGCCGTCGTCGGCGGAGAAGACGACCGTGTGGCGGACCGCCGCGAGGCTCTGGATGACGGGCGAGCCGGCGCCGGGAATGAGGTCGGCCACCATCGAGGTGCCGGCGGTGGTGCCGTCGCTCGACCAGAGCTCGCGGCCGTGGACGCCGTCGTCCGCCACGAAGAAGAGGCGGTTGCCGGCGACGGTGAGCTGCTCGATCTCGCCGGAGCGCGCTCCCGGGAAGATGTCCTTGAGCAGGACCGTCCCGGCGGCGGTGCCGTCGGTCTTCCAGAGCTCGCGGCCGTGGACGCCATCGTCCGCCAGGAAGACGAGGCGGTTCCCGAAGAGGACCGGCACCGAGTCGACGGCCAGCGAGGAGCCGGCGCCCGGGTTGATGTCCTTGAGAAGGACGGTGCCGGCGGCGGTGCCGTCTGAGGCGTAGAGCTCGCGCCCGGTGGCGTCGTCGAAGGCGGAGAAGACCACGACGCCGCCGAGACGGACGAGCTGCTGCGGGTCCGAGGAGGCGGCGCCGGCGCGGAGGTCCTTGAGCAGGCTCGTGCCGGCGCTGGTGCTGCCGTCGGTCCGGCAGAGCTCCTGGCCCGAGCCCGGCACGCTGGCCGAGAACAGGGCAGTGGCGCCGAGCGGGGTGGGCGGCTGCGCGTTGGTGATGCTCCCGAAGGTGAGCGGATAGGTGCCGGCGCCGGTGCCGTCCGTCCGCCAGAGCGCCAGGCCGCCGCTGCCGCCTTCGGAGCCGAGGAAGAGGAGGAGGGAGCCGAAAGGGGTGAAGGCCGTCGGGCTCAGGCCGGAGAGACCGACAGTGCCGCCGGGCGTGCCGTCGGTCTTCCAGAGGCCGGGGTCGGTGGTGTCGTTGAAACCGGAGAAGAAGACCGCGCCGAGGGCGGGGAAGAGATTACTGCCGCGGATGACGCTCGGCGGGACCAGCGGCGAGGTGCCGGCGTGGGTGCCGTCGGTGGTCCAGAGGCTGCCGTCCTGGCCCGCCAGCAGATTGGTGCCGCCGACCGGGACGCTGGCCGTCGGCGCGCTCCAGTCGATGCCCGGCGCGAGGTCGGCGAGCTGCTCGGTCCCCGCGGCGGTGCCGTCGGTGATCCAGGGCTCGACCCCCGACAGGCCGTCGTTGGCGTCGAACGCGGTCTTGCCGGCCAGAGCCCGGAAGTTGGTCGGCGGGTAGTGGTTGAAGATCTCGAACGAGGAGGCGAGCGCCTGCGCGTCCTTCACCTCGACCGTGCCGGCGGTGGTGCCGTCCGTCTTCCAGATCTCGGCGCCGTGGTCGGCGGTGATCCCCCGGAAGATGGCGATGCCGCCGACCACGCCAATGTCGGTGAAGCGGTCGATGCCCCAGCCGGTGCCCGGAAGGATGTCCTTCAGCATCCGGGTGCCGGCGGCGGTGCCGTCGCTCATCCAGGGCTCGAGGCCGTGCGTGCCGTCGTCGGCCAGGACCATGACGCCGCCGTTGAAGGGGCGGATCAGCGGGCGGGCGTAGATGTTGATGCCGTACCCGGAGCCGGGATTGATGTCTTTCACCTGCACGGTGCCGGCGGCGGTGCCGTCGGTCTTCCAGAGCTCCTGCCCGGTGGTGGCGTCGGTGGCGAAGAAGTACGCCTGGCCGCCGGACGCGGTGAGGCCGTGCACCCAGGCGTTGCCGGTGCCGGGATTGATGTCCTTGAGGAGCGCCGTGCCGCCCGGCGTGCCGTCGGTGGACCAGAGCTCGGTGTTGGTCGCCGCCGTGGCGGCGCCGAAGACGATTGTGCTCCCCAGGCGGGTAAAGCCGTGGGGGTCCGACTCGGCGCTGCCCAGATTGATGTCGAGGAAGAGCGCGGTGCCGCCGGGGGTGCCGTCGCTCTTCCAGGGCTCGAGGCCGTGGACGCCGTCGTCGGCGGTGAACAGGAAGGCGCCGCCGCCGAGCGCGAAGGCGTCGTTCTCGATGTTGAAGGGGGGGATGACCACGGTGGAATCGCTGCTGCCCGGGTTGATGTCGGCGAGGAGGACGGTGCCGGGGCCCGTGCCGTCCGAGATCCAGGGCTCGCGCCCATGGACGCCGTCGTCGGCGTTGATCAGCAGCTTGCCGCCGCCGAGGTCGAGCCAGAGGCGGGGGCTCGACCCCACCGGTCCGGGCTGGATGTCGGCCACCATCCGCGTGCCGGCGGCGGAGCCTTCGGTCTTCCAGAGCTCGCGGCCGTGGACGCCGTCGTCCACCGTCATGTAGAGAGTGCCGCCGGCCGCCAGGAACTGCGGATCGGAGCTGCTCAGGCCCGGATTGACGTCCGCGACCAGCGCCGTGCCGGCGGCGGTGCCGTCGCTCTTCCAGGGCTCGAAGCCGTGGACGCCGTCGTCGGCGCTGAAGTAGACGGCGCCGTTCCAGACCGTCAGGTTCCGCGGCCACCCCCAGCAGACGCCGGGGCAGACGTCCTTCACCAGCGTCGTGCCGGCGGCGGAGCCGTCCGTCTTCCAGAGCTCGACGCCATGGACGCTGTCGTTCAGGAGGTAGAACACCGTCGTCCCCAGCACGGCGAAGTTCTGGCCGGTGAACAGGGGATCGGTGAAGTCCTCCTGGGTGGTGTTGATGTCGGCCACGCGATAGGCCGGCTGAGCCGGCTGCGCCACCGCCGCGGCGGCGAGAGCGAGGACGAGGACGGGCGCGAGCAGGAGCTTGTTCATTTCCCTCTCCAAGATTACGTACATCGCAATCAACTTCCGCGGCCTGCAACCTCATCCCCTATCCCCTATCCCCTTCTCCTGAAGGAGAAGGGGGACGACTGCCAAGTCCTTCCTTTCAGCCGGGCCCTCCCTCTCCTCCAGGAGAGGAACCGAGGGTGAGGTCGCAGTCCACGGGCGCTATTGCCCCACCACCGGAGAAAGCAGGATTCCTCAAGACCAGACCTCCCGAACGGACGGAAAGGCGAATTATAGAATTATAACTGTACCGTTAGCATAGTACACCACGAGGATGGCGTCAAGCCCCGCCCGGGCATTTATGCCCGGGCGCCCTCAGCTCCGGCTGCGATGGAGCGCCGCGCCGATGCCGACGGCGAAGAGGACCGACCAGACCGGCCAGGGGCCGTGGGCGCCGGCGAGGATGGCGCCGGCCACCATGCAGAAACCGCCGAAGAGGGTGCCGCGCAATCCGCCGAGAGGATTGTTGGGGCGCTGGGTCGCCTGTTCCAGGAGGCGCAGCCCCTCGGTGATCAGGCTGGGCCCCTTGGCCATGGCCTCGAGGATGTCCGGAGCGGACCGCAGCACCTGCTGCATCAGGTTCTGGGGGCTGAACTGGGCGCGGAAGATGGTGTTGGCGTGCTCCCTGGACACCGCGGCGACGTCGAGCCCCGGCTTGAGGATCTGCCCGACCCCTTCGAAGGTGACCAGCGCCTTGACCATCAGCACCATCTCGACCGGAAAGTAGAGACGGTGCTGGGCGCCGAGGTTGACCGAGCGCATGATGAGCTGCGCCAGCGAGAAGTCGCGGAAGCTGCCGGCGCGGTTGAAGCGCAGGAGGATCTCGGTGACCTCGCGGCGAAACCCCTTGACGTCCGCCCCCGGCCCCGGGATGGCGATGGCGGCGAGGTAGCGGGCCGCTCCCTCGGCGTCGCCCATCACCAGCGTGTAGTAGTAGTAGAGGAAGGTGCGCCGCAGGTCGTTCTCGAAGCGCCCCACCATGCCGAGGTCGATGAAGCCGAGGCGGGGGCCGGGGAGGATCAGCAGGTTTCCCGGGTGGAGGTCGGCGTGGAAGAAGCCGTCCTTGAACAGCATGCGGATGATGCTCGCCGCCCCGAGGTCGACCAGCTCGTCGCGCTCCGCGTCGGTCAGGCTCTGGGTCTCCGGCGCGCCCGGCTTGAACCCGGCCAGGAACGCCATGCAGAGCACG
>DASWQX010000985.1:0-2739 GCA_036403495.1 Thermoanaerobaculia bacterium | reverse complement strand
CCAGTGACGTCGGGCAATGCCGTGACCTGGAACGGCCCCATCCCAGTGGGTGGGACGGTGACCATCACCATCACCGCGACGATCATGGCCCAGGGGACGTTCTGCAACGTGCCGACGATCCGATTCGATCGGGACGGCGATGGGATCAACGAGTCGGTCGGAGCGGTCGCGAACCCCTGCTGCTTCAGGGTGCCCGAACCGGTCCCGGCGCTCTCGGGCTCGGCGCTGATGGTGCTGGCGCTGCTGCTGACGCTTGTCGCCCTGCGGAGGCTCAGGCGCCGGTCTCTCTGAAGATCACCTTGATGTTGTCGGGGTCGTGGGTGGCGAAGGTCATGCGGCCCTGGGAGTCCTTCTCGAAGCCGCCGGGGATGTTCTTCTCGCGGGAGGAGATCTCGTCGAAGGCCCGCTGCGCCGAGGCGACGTCGAAGACGATGGCGGCCTGGATGCGGGGGCCCTGGGCCTTAAACTTCTCGTCGTTGGCGCGGGGGTCCTCGTTGACCGGCGGGCCGACCACCTCGATCAGGGCCGAGCCGGCCTGGAAGACCGCTCCCCGCTCGGTGTCGCGGTTCCAGCTCTGGACCTGCGGCAGCGCCAGGGCATCGCCATAGAACTTCACCGCGCGCTCGTAGTTCGAAGCGCGGACCACCACCCGAAACTCCCGGATCTCCATCGCATTCCTCTCCTTGGATCAGCGCTCACGCGGCCGGTGCCGGTCCGGTGGCATAGCAGCATTTACCACATTCGCCCCCGGGTTCCCAAGCCTGGGGGGACGAGGTTCCCGATCTCAGGCGTCCGTGGCCTGCGACCTCACCCTCGGTCCCTCTCCTGAAGGAGAGGGAGGGCCTGACGGGGGCCGCATTGCAGTCGTCCCCCTTCTCCTTCAGGAGAAGGGGCTAGGGGATGAGGTCGCAGGCCACGGACGCTGGCTCCCGATGGTATCCTCTCCCGCGTGAAAGACCGCCGTTTCTGGGCCTGCTGGATCTTCCTCGGACTGCTGCTGCCGGTGCTGCTGGCCGCCCAGGGGCAGCGTCCGGCGCCGCCGCCGAGCGCTCCTCCCCCGCCGCCGGCGCAGGGTGCGGGGGGGCGCTCCGGCGTCACGCTCGAAGGAAAGGACGTCGCGGTGCCGGTGACGATCAGCCCGAGCGGGCCGATGTTCGGCCTGACGCCGCTGGTCGACCTCCTCGGCGGCCAGGTGACCAGCGACGAGTCGGGCGAGAGCATCACGCTCCGGATCGCCGACAAGGACGTGGTGATCGGCCCCGGCAATGCCATCGTCACCGTGGGCGACAACATCGTCTCTCTCTCGCAGCCGCCGTCGCGGGGCGAGGGGGGCCTGCAGGTGCCGGTCGACTTCCTCCGCAAGACCTACGGCGACCTGCTGGGATACTCCTTCGAGTGGCACCCCGAGACCTCGCGGCTGGTGATCGCGCGGCGTGGCAGCCGCGAGCTGGGCGTGACGCTCGACGTCGTCCACCTCCAGGGGATGACCACGGTGGTGCTCCAGTTCCCCGACGAGCCGCACTACCGGATCGACCCCGTGCAGGCGGGGCTGATCAAGGTCGAGATGCTCTCCGACCGGCTGACGCCGCCGGCGCCCAAGGAGGTGCAGGACCCGCTGGTGCAGAGCGTCACTATCGATCCGCAGCAGGTGCGTATCCAGCTCAACCCGGGAGCGCAGGCCGAGAGCTACGTGCTGACGCGCCCCTTCCGGCTGGTCTTCGACGTCCATCCGACGGCGGCGGTGGAGGTTGCCACGCAGCCGGCGGAGCGGAGCGGACGCCAGGCGCCGGGGATCCACACGATCGTCATCGATCCCGGGCACGGGGCGGTGGAGACGGGGGCGATCGGACCGGGCGGCGTCCAGGAGAAGGCGCTGACCCTGGAGTTCGCCCGCGACCTGGCGGGGAAGCTCGGGCGGCTGGGCGTGCAGACGATCCTGACCCGCAGCGGCGACGATCTGGTGGCGCTCGACCAGCGGGCGGCGATCGCCAATCAGAACAAGGCGGACCTGTTCATCTCGATCCACCTCAACTCCTCGCTCGGCGCGGGGGCCAACGGCACCGAGACCTACTTCCTGAGCCCGCAGGCGTCCGATCCGCGCGCCGCCCGCTCGGCCGCCGCCGAGAACATTGCGCCGGGGGCGCCGGGGACGGGAGCCGCGGCGGCGGGAGCGACGGGGACCGGGGCGCCGGCCGGCACCGCGGCCGAGCAGCAGGACGTCGACCTCATCCTCTGGGACCTCGCCCAGAGCCGGCATCTGGCGGAGAGCCAGCGCTTCGCCACCATGATCCAGACGCAGCTCAACGAGGCCCTCCAGATCAAGGACCGGGGGGTGAAGCAGGCGCCGTTCCGGGTGTTGAAGGGGGCCACCATGCCCGCCGTGCTGGTGGAGCTGGGCTTCATCAACAATCCGGAGGAGGAGAAGAAGCTGCAGGATCCCGCCTACCGCGACCAGATCCTGGACGCGCTGGTCACCGCCATCGCGCGCTACCGGGCCTCGATCGAGCCGGCCGCCGCGGGCGCTCCGGCGCCGGCATCGCCGCCAGCGCCGCCGAAGGCCACGGCCCCGCCGGCTCCCGCCACCAAAGGGGCGCCGCCGGCTTCCAAACCCCCTTCCCGGAGGTCCAGGCCCGCATGAGCCGCCGGGCGGCGAGCTTCGTCCTGGGGCTGGCGCTGGCGCTGGTCCTGGGTGGAGGGTTGTGGTGGTGGCTCTCCGGGCGCCCCTCGCGGCACGCGGGG
>DASWQX010000984.1:0-6229 GCA_036403495.1 Thermoanaerobaculia bacterium | reverse complement strand
GTGCTGCCGCTTACGCAGCTCGGTCAGGATTCCAGACTTCTCGACCTTCCGCTTGAAGCGGCGCAAGGCGTTCTCGAAACTCTCCTCCTCGCGCACATGCACAACGGGCATCGACACTCACCTCTTTTCGGGCACGGATAGAAGCGCCCCCCGGGCTTCGGGGGGCGCGGACCGCGAATTTCGCTCAAATCCGCCGAAAAGTCAAGCCGCGCCGCGGGCCGCCGGGGCGGTCGGGGACGGTGCCGGAGCGGAAGGCGGCGGGTGCACAGCGTCGAAATCGGTGAGGTAGACGACCATCTTCCCCTCCTCGCGGTGGAACCAGACGGCCGCCGCCGAGCCGCCGGCGTCGCGGGGGTAGAACCAGCCGACCACGTTGTGGTCCGGATAGCCCCGCACGTTGTTGAGGTTGGGGGCGCCGAGGAGGCGGCGCACCTCGTCGGGCGCCATCCCCTTCTGGGCCTGGGCGAAGGTCGGGCGCGTCATGTAGCGGCGCGCTTGGGCGCGCGCCAGCTCCTCCTTGAGCCTCGGGTTGTCGGGGTCGACCGCCAGCGCCTGGGTGAGGATGTCGATGGCGCGCTGGAAGTCGCCCCCCTGCTCGAGATAGGTGCGGGCGAGCTGGATCTCCTCCTCGCTGCGCAGGCGGAGGGCGGCCTTCTGCCGGGCGGTCGGCGGCTCCCCCTGGAGGGGAGGGTCGGCGTTGATGTAGGCGGCCAGGCGGCGGTTGAGCTCGCCGGCGAGGCTCTCGGTCTCCTTCTGGAGCTTGGGGTCCGGAGTAGCGGCGAGGCGCGCCCGGCGCTCGGCGAGCTGGCCCTCCGTCCGCTCCAGCCAGGACCACTCGGCGTCGGCCGCCGCCGGCTTCCGCGCCGCCGCCGGCGCCTCGGAGCGCGGCCGGCAGCCGGGAGCGGCGGCGGCCAGCGCGCCCGCGAGCAGGAGGGCCGGGATCGCCAGGAAACGCCGCACGGATCGAACGTACCACAGCCCCCAGGGGGGTACAAGGCGGCGGTCCGCGGGCTCTAAGCCTTTGTGATGATGGGCTTTCCTTGACACCGTGCGGCAGGTTCCAGAATAATCAAGCTCCCTTAGTTGGTTACTACGCTTCAGTGGACGGCCGCGGAGAGCAACGGATGTCCCTTTCGGAAAAAATCCAGGAATTGAACAGCGAGATCGCCACGACGGTCGAGCGTGCCCTCACGGAGCTGCGCCAGGAGATCGCCCAGCGCCTGCGCGCCAGCAGCGACGAGGTCCAGCGGCGGCTGGAGGAGTTCACCCCTTCGCTGCCCGCCTCCTTCCTCTCCCACGACGATTTCGCGCCGCACGAGCGCGCGGTGGGCTCGAGCTCCCGGCAGACCGCCCAGCGCGAGCTGCGCGACGCCCTCGCCGGCATCGACCGCGCCCGCTCGCAGGCGGACATCCTGGCGGCGCTGCTGCGCGAATCCGCGCCGTACGCCTCGCGGCTGGCCGTGCTGCTGGTGCGCGGCGGTGAGCTGCACGGCTGGGGGAGCGAAGGGTTCGGCGACGCCGAGGGCGCGATCCGCGGCCTCGTCCTCACCGCGCCGGAGGGCGCCTGGAGCCGCCTGGAGAACGCCCAGGGCACTCTGACCCTCAGCGCCTCCGACTGCGCCGCCCTGTGCAGCCGCGTCGAGAGCCCGCTGCCGCAGAGCGGCGTGCTGGTGCCGGTGGTGCTGCGCGACCGCGTCGCCGCCGGCCTCTACGCCGACCGCCTCGACGGCGGCGAGCTGGCGGTCGAAGCGCTCCAGATCCTCGCCCACGCCGCGGCGCAGGCGATCGAGACGCTCCCCTTCCGCGAGCGCGCCGCGACCCCCACGCTTACCCTCGACGGCACCAGCGACAGCGGCACCAGCGACAGCGGCGGAGCACCGGCCGTGGCTCCGGCCGCTCCGGCACCGGCCGCCGAGCCCGAGCCGGCCCATGCCGCCGCGCCGGAACCTGAACGGGAAACCGAACCGGAAGCCGAGCCGGAGGCTCATGCCGAGGCCGCGCCTGTCGCGCCCGAAACGCACGCCGAACCGGAACCCGTTCACGCGGAGCCCGAGCCGCCGGCCGCGCCGCCGTCTTCACCTCCTCCGCCGGCCCGTTCGGTCGCTCCGACGCAGGGCTGGGCACCGGCCATCCCCCACGTCACCGAGGCGATGCCGCTCCCCGGCATCCCGCACCTCAGCGCGCCCATGGTGGATACGGAAGAGGAGAGCCCGCGCGCCGAGCCCGCTTCGGCGATGACCGAGGAGGTGCCGCGCTACCCCCGTCCGGTCGAGCCGGAGGCCAGCCCCGACGCCACCGTCCTGCTCCAGCGCTCCAACTTCCAGGGCGCCGAGGCGGCCGCGCCCGCGGCGGCTCCCACGGCCGGAGCGACCACGGTCACCCCGATCCGGCCGCTGCCACCGCCCGAGGAGCCGGCGGTGTCCTACGAGCGGGCGGCGGGCACGCCGGAGGTGCGGCCGCCGAGCGACGTCGATGGGCCGGGATGGGCGTTCGCCACCACCCGCGTGCCGGTGAGCTCCGACAACCAGGCTCAGCACGAGGAGGCCCGGCGCCTCGCCCGCCTGCTGGTGAGCGAGATCAAGCTGTACAACGAGGAGCAGGTCGAAGAGGGCCGGCGCAACCGCGACATCTATGAGCGGCTGCGCGAGGACATCGACCGCTCGCGCCAGATGTACGACGAGCGCGTCGATCCCCAGATCCTGCGGACGACCGATTACTTCTACCAGGAGCTGGTGCGCATCCTGGCCGCCGGGGACTCGAAAGCGCTGGGCATCTGATCCGTCCCGTTCCGACCGGGCTCCGGAACGTTTCCGGAGCCCCAGTTTGAAAGACGTACGAAGTAGATCGCGAGATGGAAACACGTGAGAAGTAAACCGTCGATCCGCCACCGCGCCGCCCTCCTCCTGCTGCTCCCCCTGCTGCTGGGTTCCGCCACCGCCTCGCCCCCGTCCTCCCCGACCTACCCCGGCCCGCTCGCCGGCCATCCGGACCGCGCCACCCTCGCCTACGCCGAGGCGGCGACCGCGGTGCGGCGCAAGGACTGCACGGCGGTGTACAAGGCGCTGACGCCGATCCTCTCGGGGCACGACTCGGAGGCCGGCTTCGCCCAGCTCCTCCTCGGCCTCTACGCCCGCTCCTGCGGGCAGGTGGCCTATTCCGAGGAGCGGCTGTTCGCGGCGAAGAACCCCAACGGTCCCCTGGAGGACTGGCGGCTCTACCTGCTGGCCGACAGCGCCGCGGCGCGCGGGCACATCCTGCTCGCCCAGACCTCGCTCGCCAGGCTGCTGGGGGACTACCCCGGCTCGGTCCTCCGCCCGCTCGCCCTGCTGCGGGCGGCGACGCTGGCGTGGGGACGCCAGGACGCCCAGCGCGCCCTCGACCTGGTGGGCGCCGCCCGCAGCGAGGATCTGCGCGGCGACGAGGCGGCGCAGCTCGAGGCGCTCGGCTGGCAGATCGGCGCCCAGACCGGCGACCGCGCGGTGCAGGCCGAGGCGGCCCGCCACCTGCTGGTCAACTTCCCCATGAAAGCCGCCGATCTCAAGGTGATCGAGCTCTTCCGCGCCGCGGACGGCACGCTCTCCTGGGCGTCGGCGCTCAACGGCGACCAGCTCAAGCGGCGGGCGAAGACCCTGCTCGACCTGAAGCTGGAGGCCAACGCGCTGGCGACACTCGACTCCGTCGCCCTCGCCGACCGCGATTTCGAGTGGCAGCTCCTGGAGGCGGCGAGCCTGACCCGCCTCCACCGTGGCAGCGACGCCCTGGCGGTGCTCGCCAGCCAGGAGTCGGCCGAGCCCAAACAGGCCGCGGCGCTCGCCTGGGCCCGCGGCCAGGCCGCCGAGGACGCCGCCACCGCCCAGCGCGGCCGCGCCAACCTCGGCTCCGCCGAACGCCAGCAGCTCCGCCAGCTCTCGCAGCAGTACCTGGAGCGGGTGGCCCAGATCGGCGCCGACCGCGACCTCGCGGTCAAGGCCCTGAAGTCGCTCTACGCCGACTACCAGACCGACGACCAGTTCGAGCGCGCCATCGACACCCTCCGCCGCCTGCGCCATCTCTCCCCCAAGGACACCACCGGCGCCGCCAACCTCTGGCAGGTCGGCTGGCAGGAGTACGGCCGCGGCAACTACACCGGCGCGATCGGCACCTGGGCCGAGCTCTACTCGCTCTACCCCGAGGACGCCGCCGCCCGCCGTGGCCGCTACTGGTCGGGCCGCGCCTTCGACCTGCTGGGCGAGGGCGAGCGGGCGCAGCAGATCTACAACGAGATCGCCCAGGCCGACACCGCCGACTTCTACCGCCGCAACGCCCTCGCCCGCCTGCGCGCCAAGCCGGCGGCGCTGGCCGCCGCCGCCCAGGCCAAGGAGTCCTGGCCGGCGGAGCCGGCGCTCGACCGCGCGCGGCTGCTCACCGACCTCGGGCTCGACGACCTCGCCCTCGCCGAGGCCGGGCTGGTGCGCGACAAGGTGCAGCCGCGGTCGCTGAGCGCCCTGCAGGCCGTGATCCTCGCCCACCAGGGGGACCGCCGGAAGAGCGTGCAGGTGATCCGCGACGCCTTCCCGGCGCTCGGCGGACCCTTCCAGGCCACCCTGCCGGACGAAGCGCGGAAGCTCTATTACCCGCTGCAGTATCAGGACACCATCCGCACCTGGGCGACCACCAACCGGCTGCCCACCTACTTGGTGTTCGGCATCATCCGCCAGGAGAGCGCCTTCGACGCCAATGCCCAGAGCGGCGCCGGCGCCCGCGGCCTGATGCAGCTCATGCCGGCCACGGCCCGCGAGCTGGCGGTGCACAACGGCCTCTCCTGGACCTCCGGCCTGCTCGCCGACCCCGCCGTCAACGTGCGGCTGGGCACCACCTACTTCCGGCAGGTGTTCAGCATGTTCAACGAGAACCTCGAGCTCTCGCTGGCCGGCTACAACGGCGGCCCCTACCGCATCAAGCGGCTCTGGCAGGAGTCGGGCAACAACGAGATTGACCGCTTCCTCGAAGGCCTTGGCCTCGAGGAGTCCAAGACCTACGTCAAGAGGATCCTGGTCCTTTCCGACAGCTACCGCCAGCTCTATCCCACGGCCGGGTGAGGAACGCTCTGCGCAGACCGCCCGCCGTCATCCTCCTGCTCCTCGCCCTCGCGTCCTGCCGCGGCGCCTCGCCGCCGCAGGACGGCCCGATCGTCCTCATCACCTTCGACTCCCTGCGCGCGGACGTCGTCGGCGGGCTCGGCGGCGACCGCGGGCTGACCCCTAACCTCGACGCCCTGCTGCGCCAGGCCGACTGGGCCGGGCGGGCGATCGCGCCGTCGAGCTGGGGCGTGCCGGCGATGGCCTCGCTGTTCACCGGCCTGCGCCCCTGGCAGCACCAGGTGCTGACCGAGGGGGACCGCCTGTCGCCGGCGCTCTACAGCCTGCCGAAGGCGCTCCAGGCCGCCGGCTACGAGACCAACGGCTTCACCGGCGAGCCCACCTACTCGAAGGATGGCGGCTACGACCGCGGCTTCGACCGCCTGGAGCAGCTCAGCAAGGGGGTGGAGGCCGCCGCGCGGCTGGCGCGGATCGGCCGCGGCCGGCGCTTCGTCTGGATCCACATCCCCGAGCCGGAGGCCCCCTACTTCCACCGCCCGCGCTTCGACGACCGCATCGAGACCGGTCGCCTCGACCTCCCCGAGCGGGTGCTGCCCAACGAGCTGGCGCTCTACCTCGATCCCGCCAACCCCCTGCCGCCCGCCCGGCGGCGGGTCTTCTGGGCGATGTACCGCTACAATGTCGCCTGGGCCGACGACCGCCTGGGCCGGATGATCCAGGCGCTGCGGTCGAGCGGCGAGTGGGACCGCACCCTGCTGGTGGTGACCTCCACGCACGGCGAGGAGTTCGGCGAGAAGGGGCAGATCCTGAACGGCGGCAACCTCGGACGCCAGCTCCTGGAGGTGCCGCTCGCGGTCAAGCTCCCCCTCGGTTTCCGGCTCAAGATCGCCGAGCCGGGCGAGCGGCGCGTCGCCGCCGCGCGCCTCTGGGCCACCCTGGTGGAGGCCGCCGGCGGCGAGGTGCCCCCGGCGGTGGCGCCCAGCCTGTTCCGGCGTGCCCCGGGGCCGGTGCTGTCCGAGCTCTACATGGCGAACGGCGCCAACCTGTTCTCGCTCGTCGACGGGGACGACCAGCTCCTCTGGGAGTCGCGCTTCGCGCCGCCGCGGCCGGAATACTACCTGGCCCGCTTGGCGATGATGAGCCGGGGGACC
>DASWQX010000983.1:0-5710 GCA_036403495.1 Thermoanaerobaculia bacterium | reverse complement strand
AACGATTTCGAAAGGGACCATGCCATGAGCCAGCCCGCCGTCTCGGCGCTCGCGCCTCTGCCCTTTGAGCTCGTCTTCAGCGACGGAGAGCCTTTGGAGACCGGCTGGCACGCCTTGCAACTTCCCTTCCTCTGGGAGCTGATCCACTTGGCCATGGTGGAGCAGGGGCGCTCCAACTTTTTCGTGGGCGGCGACATGTTCGTCTACTACTCCATGGAGCAGGCGCGGGATGTCGCCAGGGGGCGGCCGTATTTCCGAGGACCCGACATCTTCTGGGTGGACGGCGTCGAACCCGGGATGCGCAAGGGTTGGGTGTCCTGGGAGGAAGGCGGGCGGCTGCCGGACGTCATCGTCGAGCTCCTGTCTCCCTCGACCGCGGAGATCGACCGCACCGAGAAGAGAGACCTCTATGCCCGGGTCTTCCGGACGTCCGAGTATTTCCTCTACGACCCCGAGACGAGGACGCTGGAGGGTCTGTCGCTGAGAGGCCGGGCCTACCAGGAGATGGAGCCCGGGGATCGGGGATGGTTCTGGAGCGAGCAGCTCGGCGTCTTCCTCGGCCCCTGGCATGGCTTCCGCCTGGGAGTGGAAGGGGATTGGCTGCGGCTGTTCCATGTGGACGGCACTCTGGTGCCCTCCACGGCGGAGCGGGCCGAATCCGAGCGGCTGCGGGCTGATGCGGCGGAAGCCGAGCTGGCCCGTCTGCGGGCCCGGTTGGAAGAGAAAGCGTAGAATTCAAGGTGGCTGTATTGGAGGTAAGACAGGATGGATTCTGAGATGTCAGACGATCGCCTCGTGAAGATCATGATCGGGGCCGTGGTTGGTGGGACCCTATTCCTCTATGGAATAGGTCCTCTGGGTGGGATCTTGGGTGCCGCTGCCGGCGCAGTCGTCGCTATCGTGGTGGTCGGGGCCGTAAAGCGTGCCTAATAACCCTCCCGTCGCAGGTCATACGGCGTTTCAAGAAAGCACACCGTCGCCAGAAGCTATGGACTTTGCCGACCGGTTGGGCCACAAGATCCTCAGCGCAGACCACCGCCTCCTCAGCGGTCTTTGTGTTTTGATCGTAGTTCTGTTCGTCGGTTATAAGAAGGCCACGAAGAAAGAAGTGTCGACGCTGGGTGCTGCGCGAGTGGTTTTCGCCCTGCTCATGCTCTTCAGCGGGATTGTGGTGGGCTGCGTCTTTCTTCTTACCAATCCTCCCGCCTGTGCGGAGCTATCTCCTGATCTTCTCAGCCTGGCTGGCCTTCTCACCATGATCATGACGTTCGGATTCGGCATCAAAGAACTGGTTACCCTCTTCTCTCCGACATCGCTGCAAGAGGTCCAGGGCACTCCGCCAAAATCCCCCTAGGCTTGGTCACCGGGCGGGTCTGACCTCCACATCTCCCCCCTCCACCCCCATCAGCTCCCGCTCGAAGAAGTCCGCCGCCCGCTGGTAGAAGTGGCGGCTCTCCGTCGGCCGGAAGCCGTGCTTCTGCCCGGGGTAGAAGGCCTGCTCGAACGGCCGGCCGGCCTTGATCAGGGCGTCGCTCATCTGGACCGTGTTCTGCGGATGGACGTTGTCGTCCGCCAGCCCATGGACGATCAGCAGGTGGTCCTTGAGGTTCGCGGCGTAGGTGAGGGGGGAGGAGTCGTGATACCCCTCGGGATTGTCCTGCGGGCGGTCGAGGTAGCGCTCGGTCCAGATCGAGTCGTAGAGCTTCCAGTCGGTCACCGGCGCGCCGGCGATGGCGGCCTTCCAGACGCCGGGGCGATTGAGGACGCAGTAGAGCGTGTTCGAGCCGCCGCCCGACCACCCCCAGAGGCCGAGGCGCGAGGCGTCCACCCAAGGGAGCGTCTTCAGGTAGTCGACGCCGGCGAGCTGGCCGGCGAGGTTCACCGTGCCGAAACGGCGGTAGTCGCGGTCCTCCCCCGCCTTGCCGAAGAAGAGGGAGGACTGGTTGTCGACGGTGAGCACCGCGAACCCCCGCTGCGCCATCAGCTTGTGCCAGACCCCGCGCGCTCCCCAACTGTTGTTGACCTCCTGCGAGCCCGGGCCGCCGTAGTGGTAGACGATCACCGGGTAGCGCCGCGCGGGATCGAAGCCCGCGGGCTTGAGCAGCCGCGCCGGAAGCCGCGAGCCGTCCGGTCCGGGAATCGTGAGGAACTCCCATCGCGGGAGCTCCGCGGCGTCGAGCTTGGGCGGCTGGTTGGGGAGAGAGGCCGTTTTACCTCCCGCGAGCCGCACCTCGGAGCGGGGCGGGGTGTTGGCGTCGCTCCAACTGTGCACCCAGGAGCCGGTGCGCGGCGACGCCAGCGCCTGGTGCCAGCCGGGCTCCGGCGTCAGCACCTCCCAGGACGAGTCGGTGCCGTCGAGTCGCACCCGCGCCACTTTGCGGTCGATCGGGCCGAGCCCCGCGGTGGGAAAGGCGGTGACCAGCGCCCAGGTGCCGTCGTCGGCCAGGGTGTCGAGCGCGGTGACCTCCCAGCCCTCGGGGGTCGCCGGGCGGAGCAGCTTGCCCTCGGCGTCATAGAGATAGAGGCGGCGCCAGCCGCTGCGCTCGGAGCCCCAGAGGAAGCGGCCGTCGGGGAGGAACCGGAAATCGCGGCCGAGGTTGATCCAGGTCCGCCAGTTCTCGGTCAGCAGGGCGGCACAGGCGCCGTCGGCGACGCCGCAACGCAGGAGGTCGAGCCGCTTCTGATCGCGGGTCAGCCGCTGGATCGCCACCGCATCCCCCTTCGGCGTCCACTCCAGGCGTGCCAGGTAGGTGGTGGGATCGCCGGTCTGCATCCAGGTGGTGTGGCCGGACGCCAGGTCGGTGATGCCGATCTTCACCTGCGGATTGGTGGTGCCGCTCTTCGGGTACTTCTGGAGCACGATCTCCGGGTAGAGCGGCGCGTCGTTGAGCAGCGAGTAGATGCCGACCGAGCGCTCGTCGAAGTGGTAGTAGGCGAGATGGGCGCTGTCCGGGCTCCACCAGTAGGCTCGCGGCTCGCGGCTCCAGATCTCCTCGCCGTAGACCCAGTCGTTGATGCCGTTGAGCGTGGTGTTCTCGCGGCCGTCGTCGGTGAGCCGGGTCTCCTTCGCCGTCGCGACGTCGAGCACGTAGAGGTCGAAGTTGCGCACGAAGGCGATCCGCCGGCCGTCCGGGGAGAAGCGGGCGTCCGACTCCTCGCTCTCCGTCTTCAGCAGCCGGCGGAGCTTGCCCGCCCTGGGTTTCGCGGGATCGACGGGGAGCAGGTAGAGATCCCCCCGGGCGGCGAGGAGCAGGGAGTCCCCCTGCGGCGACCAGGAGAAGGCGTCGAGGTCGAGCGCCTTGTCGTCCTCGCCGAGGTCCGCGAGCTTGGCCAGGACGTCGTGACGGCCGGTGGCGGCGTCGAGCAGCCAGAGCGCCTTGCCGCCCCCTTCGTCCCAGAGGTAGAGCAGCCGCCGGCCGTCCGGCGACCAGGCCTGCAGCGTGGGGCGGCGGCCATAGGCTTCCGGCGCCAGCGCGGCCTCGATCGTGAGGCGGGAGGGCGAGCCCGGCGGCTTCTCGGCAGCCGCGGAACGGGCGATGAGCGTGAGGCCGGCGAGGCAGAAGGCAACGAATACGGGACGCGAACGAAGCATGCGGTCTCCTCCAGGAGGCGAAAGGCGCCGCCGATCTTACCGTGGCGCGGCGGGACTGCAACCTTTTCCATCTCGCCGCCGTAGTGGACGACGTGAAGCGGAAAACGGAGGCAACGGTCATGAAGAACCAGACGAGGATTCCCGCGTTGGCCCTGGGGCTGACGCTCGCGGCGGCCCTGGGAGCCACGGCCGCTCTTTCGGCGGCGGAGCAGACGCGCACCTTCCAGCAGCCCTTCCCGGGCTCGGGCGAGGTGCGGCTGGCCAACCTCGCCGGCCACGTCGAGCTGGTGAAGGGGACCGCGCCGGCGCTGATCGTCGACGCCACGGTCCACGGCGATTTCGGCAGCGCCGCCGAGACCCAGCGGCAGATCCAGGGGCTGCACTGGGTGAAGGGGCACGACAAGAAGGGGCGCGAGGAGTGGCAGCTCTCCTACCCGGTGGACAAGTACCGGTCATACAGCTACCCCGTCGGCAAGACCGAGGATACGGAGCTCCCCTCGTTCCTCAGCTTCCTCGGCGACCTCGGCAGCACCACCACCACCTATCGCGGCGAACGGGTGAAGATCTACCACCGCAAAGGCTCGGTGCCGACCCTCTACGTCGACCTGCGGATCGCGCTCCCCGCCGGCTCCAACCTGGCGATCCGGAACGCCGTCGGCAAGGTCAACGGCGGGGATCTCGAAGGCACTCTTTCGATCGACACCGGCAGCGGCGACGTGCAACTCGCCTCGCAGTCCGGCCAGTTGGGGATCGACACCGGCTCGGGCGACGTGGTCGTCGGCGCCGTCCGCGGCGAGACCAAGATCAGCACCGGCTCGGGGGACGTGGTCGTCCGCCACTTCGTGGGCAACGGCGCGATCGACACCGGCTCCGGGAACGTGACCGTGCAGAAGGTCTCCGCCGGCAAGCTCACCCTCGACACCGGCTCCGGCGACGTCACCCTCCAGGACGGTGAGGCCGGCCGGGTGGTCGCCAAGACCGGCTCAGGCGGGGTCAGGGTGCTGTCGGTGGAGCTCGAGGACCTGACCGCCGAGACCGGCTCCGGGAACGTCACCGTCCAGAGCTCGCTCGCCCGCACCAAGCACCTGAGCGCCGAGACCGGCAGCGGCGACGTCGACATCAAGGCCGGCGCGAACGCCTCCTTCAACGTCGTCTCCGACCAGGGGAGCGGCGACCTCAGCGTCCACTACGCCGACGCCGTCCTACGCAAGCAGGGCCGCAAGGTCGTGGGCGCCAAGCGCGGCGACGGCCGCACCCAGATCCATGTCGAGACCGGCAGCGGGGATTGCACGATCCGGCCGCAGGGGTAGGAAAAAAGCGGAGTTAGTCCCTCACCCCTGCCCCTCTCCCAGCCCTCCACCCACCCTGCCGGGGAGAGGGGAAAAGGCAGAAAGAAGAAAAAACGACGCCCGGCTTCTTGTTTTTCTCCCTCCTCTCCCCGGCAGGGCGGGTGGAGGGCTGGGAGAGGAGGGCCGGGGAGGTGAGGGGCTCTAACTCCTTTTTTACATCTTCCCGTAATTCGGCCCGTCCCCACCCTCCGGCGGCACCCAATCGATGATCTGGTACGGATCCATGATGTCGCAGGTCTTGCAGTGGACGCAGTTGCTGGCGTTGATCTGCAGCCGGCGGCCGGTGGGGGCGGCGGGGTCGGCGACCATCTCGTAGACGGCGGCGGGGCAGAAGCGCTGGCAGGGGTTGCCATACTCCTTGGTGCAGCGGTCGACGCAGATGCTGGTGTCGTGGACCAGCAGGTGGACCGGCTGGTCCTCGTCGTGGGCGGTGCCGGAGTTGTAGACGTCGGCCAGGCGGTCGAAGGTGAGCTTGCCGTCGGCGGGGACCGCCGGGGCGGACGTGAGCCGCTGACCCGCGGGGGTGTCGAGCGGGATCATCCGCTCGTTGCCCGGCGCGGTCTCCAGGCGGTCCTTGACCCCCCAGCCGCGCCCGCCCGTCACCAGCCCGAGCCCCCCCTGGAGGAAGCCGCCGAGGAGGCCGTGATCGAAGGACTGGTGGAAGTTGCGCACCGGCCAGAGCTCTTCCTTCACCCAGCTCGCGTCGATCTTGGATTGATACGCCGCCAGCCGCTCGGCCGTGGCGCCGCCGGCCTTCAGGGCCTCGACG
>DASWQX010000982.1:0-2014 GCA_036403495.1 Thermoanaerobaculia bacterium | reverse complement strand
ATTCTCGCTCGGGGCTTTGGCGTCGCGGACGTGGAGCAGCGCCGGGCCGCGACGGCGGAGACGCCCTACAACATCGCTTCCGTCACCAAGCCGATCGCGGCCACAGTGGCGCTGAAGCTGGTCGAGCTCGGCAAGCTCGACCTCGATAAGCCGATGACGGCCTATCGCGGCTACAGCGAGTTCTGCGCCGAGTTTCGCCAGGGCGGCGGCATCTTCACTCGCGATCTCCATTGCGACACCGAGCCGCTGACGCTGCGCCACCTGCTCTCGCACACGGTGAGCGGCAAGGCGGGGGAGGTCTTCAGCTACAACCCGCCGATGTACTCCTGGGCCTCGCGCCCGATGGCCGAGGCGGCGGGGGAGCCCTTCTCGGCGCTGGTCGAGCGCTACGTTTTCGTGCCGGCGGGCATGAGCCGGTCCGCCCGCATCCACCGCAATCTCCCTTTGCGCGCCGACCTGGCGCAGGCGCTCGCCCCTCCCTACCACTCGGATGCGAGCGGCGTTCCGGCGCGGTCCGAAGATCCCCCGCCGCAAGGCGACGGCGCCGCGGGGGGAGTGATCTCGACCGTGATCGACCTGGCGAAATTCGACGTCGCGCTCGACGGCGGCAAGCTCATTTCCCCGGCCTCCGTCCGCCAGATGATGACGCCCGTGCACAACGCGGCCGGCACGCCCCTTCCCTACGGCCTGGGCTGGTTCATCGAGGAGCAGCGCGGCCACAAGCTGGTCTGGCACGCCGGCCTGTGGGAAGGGAAGTATTCCGCTTTATATCTCAAGGTTCCGGACCGGCGCCTGACGATGATTCTGCTGGCCAACAGCGACGGTTTGCGGTGGGACAACCCCCTCGACAAGGCCCAGGTCGAGAAGTCTCCCTTCGCGGCGGCGTTCCTGGAGCGTTTCCTGGAAGCTCGATAAGAGAGGAATGGGGGAGCGGAGAGCTCCCCCAAATCTTTCCTGATTCAAAACGGACCGCTCAGAAGCGGAACGACATTCCCGCGGCCACCTGTAGTCCGGAGAGGTCGAGGTGGTTGTTGTCCGCGAAAGCGCTCCCGAGATGGGCGTGGGCCTCGGTATAGCGTCCCTCCAGCAGGAGGGCCGCTTTCGCGCCCACCGGTACCTCTAGCCCGGCGAGGGCGAAGTAGCCGAAGGTGAGGAATGAGGAGGTGTTGCTTTCGTTGTATCCGGTCGTGCAGTTTTCGCCGTCCTCGTCGCAGTCGTCCGTAGTGTACGAGCTGCGATAGGATTGCAAGTGGCCCACGTAGAGGCCGATGCCGGCGCCCAGATAGGGGATCACCCGGTCTTCGGTTCCAGCGGGGAAGAGCACATACCCGGCGGAAAGGGACACGAAGTTGAGATTCAGGTGGTGTTCGAGGGGATTTCCGGATTCATCGAACACATCGCGAGCCGGTTCGTTGATCGTGCTTTCGTTGAAGCCGGCCGAGAGCATGAGCGCGTCGTGGCGATCGAAATGGTGGACGTAGTCGCCTCCGATCGCGTAGCCGGTGAGCCCGCCGCGGCTGCCCTTGAAGTTCTTGAAGTTGTCGTCCCAGAAGTCGCTCTTGGCGCTGGGCGCCCATACGCCCAGCCACACACGGCTCTCGTTGAAACGGCTGGGGTCGTGTGCGTCACGGAGGACGGGGGGCTGCTCCGGGTCCTGGGCCTCCTGCGCCAGGGCGGCCGTCGCACCGCCGAGGAGCGTCAGGGTCAACAACAGGCTGCGTATCTGTAGTTTCATTGGGATCTCCTTTTTATTCGGCCCGCTGAGCGGAGCCGATAGGAGAAGGCTACAGGGCGCCGGCGGGGCGCAAAAGAGCATGAACATGCGTCATGGCACCCGAAACCTGAGGTCGATGCTCTGACCGGTTGCGAGGGTTTTCATAATCGCGGTGAACTCATTGCTGGTCTTGATCAACGACAGGTTGTTGGAGTCGAGGACGTCGACGAAAGCCTCCGGCACGGTGTAGCGGTTGGGGGTCGACGTCTGAGCGGCGACCCGGATCGAAAAGGTATGAGG
>DASWQX010000981.1:0-6325 GCA_036403495.1 Thermoanaerobaculia bacterium | reverse complement strand
GGCGATGATGAACGCCAGGGCGCGCGGCGAGATCGGACCGCCGCCGGCGGTGCCGGTCCGGCTCCAGGCGCCGTCGTCGAAGCGGCGCATCATCGCGAGGTTGCTCCGCCGCGCCCCCGCGAGCTCGTCGAGGAGGCTCGGCAGATCGCGGCGGTCGGCGTCCGAGGCCGCGGCATACTCGTTCTCGTCGAAGCTGGGGAGCTCGTGCGTATCTCCGCGCGAGACGGCGAGCGCCCGGTAGCCGAAGATCCGCTCGGCGTCGATCAGGTGATCCACCACCGCGCGCACGCTCCACTTGCCTTCCGCGTACCGGTATTGGCTCTGCTCTTCGGAGAGGGACCCGAGCAGCGCGTGGATCTCCGCGATCTGACGTTCGAGGAGGCCGAGGATGTCGTCCTCCTCGACCAGGGAGATGTAGCGATCGAAATAGGGCTTGTATTCGCCGGACGCGGGCCGCTGCATGATCTCGCTCCTTATTTTAAATACCTTTTGAACCACTCGACGATCCGCTGATCGCGCTCCCGCCAGTGAAAGGGGAGACCGTGGCTGTCGTTCGCATACAGGATCAGCTCGTACGTCTTGTGGAGCGCCTGGAGCTTTTCGGCCAGGGCCAGCGCCTGATCCTTGGGGTCGGTCCGCCAGTCCGCCGTGCCGTGCAGGATCAGGACCGGCGCGTTGATCTTCTCCGGCCAGTCGACGGCGGAGCGCTGCCGCAGCAGCTCCGGCCCGTTCTTCGCGAAATCGGGGATGAGCTGCCGGTAAACCTGATAGATCATCTCCGGCCGCTCCCTGCTGCCGGCGACCAGGTCGGCCTCGCCGCTGACCACCGCCGCGGCGTTGACCGGCATCCCGTTCTTCAACGCCAGGTAGGTCTCCATGCCGCCGCGCGACTCGCCGAGGAGGAAGACGTTGCCGAGGTCCACGTAGCCGAGGCCCTTCGCCAGCGGCAGGAGGTTCAGCACGTCGTGGATCTCGGCGCCGCCGAACTCCTCGCGACCCTCTCCACCGTCGACTCCCCGATACTGGGCGGCGATGACCACGAAGCCGTTCGAGACGTAGGAGTAGAAACCCTCCTGCTCCCACGGGGAGAGCTCGCCGAAGTCCCGGTTGCCGCCGCGGTTGAAGACGATCAGCGGCAGCTTCCTGCCGGCGGTGTCCACCGGTTTCCAGAGATAGCCGGTGACCGTCAGCCCGTCGCTGAGATAGGTGATGCGCTCACACTCGAAACCCTGGTAGGCCCGCCGCTTCTCGAGCTCCTCCCGCGACGGCAGCAGCGGCCGGAGGGCCGTGAAGGGCTGCATCGCGACTCCGAGCCGCGCGGCGTCCGCGACCTCCGCGTCGTAGCCGCGCTCGGTCCCCCGCAGCCAGCGCTCGTAGGTGACCGCGCTCGGCCGGCAGGGGGTCGCGCTGACGAGCTTGCCGTCCTGGGCGAGGACGGGGAGAGCGAAGAGGAAAAGGAGGGCTGAGAGAGCGGTGCGGTTCCTGACCATGGGGAGAGGCTGAGTCTATCGCAGTGCCAGGGCCGGCCGGGGCGAGAAACTTGCAATGCTCTCGTTACGTACGACAGAAGGGAGCGAAGGAGGCTCCCCGCGATGCTCAAGATCCTGGTCTGGCTCATCCTGCTGATCGTCTGCTGGCCGCTGGCCCTGCTGGCGCTGATCGTCTATCCGTTCGTCTGGCTGCTCTCGCTCCCCTTCCGGCTGGTCGGCATCACCCTGGAGGCGGTCTTCGCCTTCCTGAAGGCGCTGCTCTTCCTGCCGGCGCGCCTGCTGGGAGGTCCGCGGGCGGCCTGAGGCATTCCGCTCAGGCGTGTTTACGCCTAACTCCGCTCTTTTCTCACCGTACCCGCCAGACGCCGCTGGCGCCGGCGGGGACGGTCACCGTCCAGCCTTCCGCTCCCTTCACCGGCTTGGCCGTAGGGCCGAACAGTAGATCCAGCCGCCTCCCGCCGATCGCGTAGGGTCCCGCGGCGACCTCGCCGGCGCCGAGGTTGTGTACCACCAGCACGCGCTCCTTGCCGGACTGCCGGAGGAAGGCGAGGACCGGGCCGCCGGGGGCTAGGAGCTTGAGGTCCCCCTTCTTCAGGGCCGCCGAGGAGTGACGCAGGCGGATGAGCTGGCGGTAGTAGGAGAGGAGCGAGCTCGGATCGCCGGCCTCGACCGCCACGTTGGCCGTCTCGCGCCCCGGCGCGAAGTCGAACCAGGGGTGGCCGGTGGTGAAGCCGCCGCCGGTGGTCTCGTCCCAGGGCATGGGAGTGCGCTTGAGTTCGTCCTTGGCGCCGGGGCCGTTCTGGAGGCCGACCTCCTCGCCGTAGTAGAGGAAGGGCGCGCCGGGGAGGGTGAGCAGGACGGCCGCGGCGGAGCGCAGCTTCGTGGGGTCGTTGCCGAGGTCGGTCGCCACCCGCTGCTGGTCGTGGTTGGTGAGGAAGGGGGTGTCGATGATCCCCGCCGGATAGACCGCCGCCATCTCCTGGAGCTTGGCGGCGATGCCGGACGCGTCGCCGTCGTGGACCGCCTTGACGATCGCCTCGGCGAGGGGGAAGTTGAAGGTCATCGGCAACTCGTCCCCCTCCTTGATCACCGCCGTCGAGCCGTAGTAGGTGGCGATCTTCGGGGTCTCGGTCCAGTTCTCGCCCACCAGCGTGGCCTGGGGCTTGGCCTGGCGCACGGCGGCGGCGAATTCGCGGAGGTAGTCGTGCGTCTCGGGCTGATCATTCTGCAGGTCCCCGGGACCGTTGGCGAAGAGGTGGCGGGTGGCGTCGAGGCGGAAGCCGTCGACCCCGCGGGCGAGCCACGCGCCGGCCAGGTGCTCCATCTGCTGCCGTACCGCCGGCGTGCTGAAGTTGAGGTCCGGCATGCCGCCCCAGAAGATGCCGTAGTAGAAGGTCGGGATCGGCGTCGGTCCGTTGGGATTGGGGTGCCAGGTCGGGCCGTCGCCCCAGGGCTGCTTCCACCCGGGATCGTCGGTGCGCCAGACGTACCAGTCGCGGTGCGGCGCGCTGAAGGAGGAGGCCGAATCGATGAACCAGGGGTTCTTCGAGCTGGTGTGGTTCATCACGAAGTCGAGGATCACCTTGATCCCCCGCTTGTGCGCCTCGGCCAGAAAGCGGTCGAAATCCTCCCCCGTGCCGTAGGCGGGCTGGATCTTCTCGTAGTCGATGGTGTCGTAGCCGTGGTAGCTCGGCGACTCGAAGACCGGCATCAGCCAGAGCGCATCGACCCCCAGGTCCTTCAGATAGTCGAGCTTCGCCGTCAGGCCGCGGAGGTCGCCGACGCCGTCGCCGTCGGAGTCCGCGAAGCTGCGCACGAAGACCTCGTAGAATACGGCTCCCCGGGCCCAATCGTGCTGCCACTGGACGGCCGCCGGAGCGGTCGCCGGTCTCGCCTCCGCCGGCGCGTTGGAGGCGGCGAGAGCGAGGGTGAAGAGGAGCGGGAGGGGGGCCAGGCGGAGGGACCGGCGGGCGATG
This sequence comes from Thermoanaerobaculia bacterium, assembly GCA_036403495.1. Taxonomy (GTDB): domain Bacteria; phylum Acidobacteriota; class Thermoanaerobaculia; order Multivoradales; family UBA5704; genus DATARR01. Next base: position 2,859 of record DASWQX010000981.1, on the reverse strand, counting down.
GCGTTCATAGGGATATTGTAAGCGCTGGAGGGTGAAGAGCCATGGATGACCAGAGAAAGGTCGCCGTCGTCACCGGCGCCTCGCGCGGCCTGGGAGCGGCCTTCGCGCGGGTGCTCGCCGAGGAGGGGTACGCCGTGGCCCTGGGAGCGCGCGACCTAGAAGCGATCGAGCGCCTGGCGGCGAGCCTGAGCGCGCCGGCCCTCGCCCACCCCTTGGACGTGGGGGACGGCGGCGGCGTCGCCGCGTTCCGCGACGCGGTGCTCGGCCGCTTCGGGCGGCTGGACGTCCTGATCAACAACGCGGGGATCGGCATCTTCAAGCGGCTGGAGGAGTTCTCCGCCGAGGAGTTCGAGCGGACCTTCCGCGTCAACGTCCAGGGGGCCTGGGCGACGACGGCCGCGTTCCTGCCGGCGCTCAAGGCGGCCCGGGGGCAGGTCGTGATGGTCTCCTCGGACGTCTCGACGCGGACGTTTCCCAACGGCGGCCCCTACACCGCCTCGAAGTTCGCCCTGCGGGCGCTGACCCGCACGCTCCAGCAGGAGAACCCCGAGCTGCGGGTGCTCGAGCTGCGCCCCGGCGCCGTGGACACCTTCTTCGCCGGCTCGATCCAGGGCGCTCCCGGCAAGGAATCGCTCCTGCGGCCCGAGACGGTCGCGGAAACGCTCCGTTTCGCTCTCCGCCTGCCGCCGGAGGCCCGTCTGGAAGAGATCGTGATCCGCGGCAGCTCGCAGGCGCCGGAGTATTAGGCTGTCCGATCGTATCTTGGCAGGCCCCTTGCTCCTCTCCTGCTCCGCGATGGAACCTATGTCCCCACCCCGCCGCCTCGGCTGGCGACCCGACTGGAGAGCGGTCTGGGACAGTCCGCGGAAGCTGCTGGCGCTGGTGCTCGCGATCGTGTTCGGCGCCCTTCTGCTCTTCGGCCTGTCCTGGTCGCGCTGCTTCTTCACCACCTGCCCGAACGTGGCGGGGCTGGCCGGCTTTCAGCCGGGGGGCGCGCCGGTGCTGCTCGACCGCCACGGCGAGGCGTTCGCCGACCTCGCTCCGACCGAGCGCCGGATCGTGCCGCTGTCGTCCCTCCCCTCGCTGGTGCCGCAGGCCTTCCTCGCCGTCGAGGACCAGCGCTTCTACGAGCACGGCGGGGTGGACTGGCGGCGGGTCGGCGGCGCGGTGCTCGCCGACCTGCGCGCCAAGGGGTTCGCCCAGGGTTTCAGCACGATCAGCATGCAACTGGCCCGCAACGTCTTCCCCGAGCGCCTCCCCGGCGACGAGCAGACGACCCGCCGGAAGCTCCTGGAGATCCGCGTCGCCCAGGAGATCGAGCGCCGGTACTCGAAAGAGGAGATCCTCGAGCTCTACCTGAACAACATCTACTTCGGCAACCGGGCTCGCGGCGTCGAGTCGGCGGCGCGCCAGTACTTCGGCGTTTCGGCCAAGGACCTCACCCTCCCCCAGGCCGCCCTGCTCGCCGCGCTCCCCAAGGCGCCCAGCCACTACGATCCCATCCGCCATCCGGACGAGGCGCTGGCGCGGCGGAATCTGGTGCTGACGCTGATGCAGGATCAGGGGCGCATCCCTCGCTATCTGGCCGAGAAGGCGAAGCAGGAGCCGCTCCGGCTGGTGGCGTCGCCGCCGCGGCAGGAGAAGGTCGAGTCCGGGCTCGCCCCCTATTTCGTCGAGCAGGTGCGGCACGAGCTCGAGGAGCGCTTCGGCCCCAACCTCTACACCCGGCCGCTGCGGATCGTGACCACGCTCGACTCCGCCGCTCAGCGCGCCGCCGAGGAGGAGCTCCGCCGGCAGCTCAAGCAGATCGAATCCGGCGACCTGGGCGCCTTCCACGGCGCCCGCTACGCGCCGGACGGCCCGCCGGTGCCCACGGACACGCTCCAGGGCGCGGCGCTCCAGGGCGCGGTAATAATGCTCGACGCTCACGACGGCGACGTGCTCGCCTGGGTGGGCGGCCGCGATTTCGCGCAGTCGCAGTTCGACCGCGTCGTGCAGGCGCGCCGGCAGCCGGGGAGCGCCTTCAAGCCGTTCGTCTACGCCGCGGCCCTGGCCGGCGGCTGGGTGCTCAGCCAGCCGCTCCTCGACCAGCCCTTCACGGTGCGGATGGCTAACGGGCAGACCTGGCAGCCGAAGAACTTCGCGGACCGCTACGACGGGCAGGTCACGATGCGCGAGGCCCTGGTACTCTCGAAGAACGTGCCCACGGTCCACCTGGCGGACGCGGTCGGCCTCCCGAAAGTCGTCGAGGTGGCCCATCGGGCGGGGATCGCGGAGGCCATCGCGCCCGTGCCCGCGATCGCGCTGGGCACCACGGCCGTCTCGCCGCTGGAGATCACCGCGGCCTACACCGGCTTCGCGAGCCTCGGCCAGACGGTCGAGCCGCGGTTGATCCTGCGGGTGGAGGACGAGAAGGGGAAGGTGATCTGGCAGTCGCAGCCGCGCCGCCACGCCGCGCTCAATCCCGGCGTCGCCTTCCTGATCACCGACGTCCTCTCGCAGTCGATCGTGAGCGGCACCGGCAACCTGGTGCAGCAGACGGGCCTCAGGGCGCCGGCGGCCGGCAAGACCGGCACCACCAACGACGGGGCGGACGCCTGGTTCGTGGGCTACACGCCGGAGATCGCCGGCGGCGTCTGGATCGGCTTCGACAAGCCGCGGCCGATCCTGGGCGACGCCACCGGCGGTCAGCTCGCGGCGCCGGTCTGGGGAAGGATGCTCGCCCGCGTCTATCAGGGGCGTCCGGCGCCGCAGCCCTGGAAGGCGCCGGCGAACGTCGTCTCGCACTGGATCGATCCGCCGACCGGGCTGGTGATCAAGGAGGGGTGCGCTCCCGAGCACGGCTTCGCCCGGCCCGAG
>DASWQX010000980.1:0-2343 GCA_036403495.1 Thermoanaerobaculia bacterium | reverse complement strand
ATGGAACCAAACCTCCTGGGGCTGCCGTGCTCCGGGGAACTGGTGCAGTTATTCTGTGACGAGTCCTTAGTCTGAACGGCTCCCGCCTCCCCGGCCGGGGAGGCGGGAGACAAACCTCAGGCCGCCGGCTTCGGAGCCGGGCAGGCGCCCTTGCTGGCCGCGCGGACCCCGGCCTTCAGCAACTCGCACTGGTTCGCGTAGGTCTTGCCGTCGCAGCCGCAGACCTTGGCGCCCCCCTTGGGACAGGTGGCGGCGACCTTGACGCAGGTGCCGGAGAGATCGGCGACGTTGCACATCTTGCTCGGGTACTTGCAGGCCTGCCCTTCGGGGCACTTCAGGCCGGCGATGCCGCCGCACATGGCGCCCTTCTTCGCCGCCGTGGCGGCCCAGCCGGAGGTCGCCGCTCCGACCAGCAGAACGAGGGCGAGGAGCAGGCACATCCTGACGATCGTCTTATGAACCATGACTCAAGCCTCCTTCGGAAACCGCGTCGACGGTTGGACTGCGCAGGACGGCGCGGTGGATGGCGTCAAGGATAGCTCAAAAACAGCATTGAAGAAATCCCCTGCCAGATCCACCAGAGCCCGACGAGGCGGAAGATCCAGAGCAGGTTGCGGACCCCGAGCAGGAAAAAGTTATGGACTGGGAAGGGGACTTCCAGGGGAGCGTGCTCGCGGGCGGCGAGATAGCCGAGGGCGGCCACGTTCACGGTCACGCCCACCACCAGCTTGAACCAGTTGGTGGCGAAGGGGACCGGGGCAGGCTGTCCGGCCGCGGCGGCAGCCAGCGCCGCCAGCAGGAAGAGCAGGGGGAGGAAGATGCCCAGCCGCAGCGGCCAGCGCCAGAGGTGAAGAAACGAGAAGAACTTCGCCGCCGGCGCCCGGTGCGCCGCGCAGCAGCGGGCCGCCACCGTCCGCGCCCCGGCCCGGAGCTCCAGCCCGACCGGTTCCCGCGGCGGCACCCGGTTGCACCAGAGGCACTTCTCCGCCGCCACCCGCGCCATGTAGGGGCGGGCGAGGAAACGATGGACGACGATCAGCGCCACCCCGGCGCCCAGGCTCAACGCCACCGGCGCAGGATGGCGGACGAAGAAGAACAGCACCAGCGGGATGAACAGGAAGAGGAGCACGCCCGTCGCGTAGACGGCGAACCGGCTGGGCACGGCTGGAGCGGGTGGGGACTTCGAGTCGAGGGTCGCCATGCAAGTCGTTTCGAGGAGGGCGGATTATGCCATGATCCCGCTCGTTGCGGAGTAGACTAGAGCCATGGCGAAGCCGTCTCCCAACCTGCCCGAAGACACCCAGCCCGCCTCCGATCTCGAAGAAAGGGCCGCAGATCTCCTGCGACAGGTCCGGGAGACCCGACGTCCTGTCGTCCTCACCGAGAGTGGCCGGAGCGCGACCGTCCTGGTGGACCTCGCGACCTACCAGGGCCTTCTGGACGAGATCGACCTCCTGAAGGACGTCCATCGTGGCCTGGCGGACGCGGATGCGGGGCGTGTGATCCCTCACGAAGAGGCGATGGCCAGCCTGCTCGCCCGCTATTCGTAGTGTCCTACAGAGTCCTCTGGTCCATTTCCGCGCTGGAACGGATGGCCGAATTCCTGGACTTCATCGCCGAGGAAAACCCTGCCGCCGCCAAGCGTGTCATCGGGAATCTCCGCCAGCGAGTTGGCACCCTCGCCGACCAGCCCCGACTGGGACGTCCCCTCTCCGAAGGGATCGATCCTGATCTTCGCCGGCTCGTCGTCGGCAAATATGTGGTCCTCTATAGAATCCAGAAGACCCGCCAGGTGATCGATATCGTGGGCGTCCGCCACTCCCGCGAACGATCCCTCCCGGGCGAGGACACTTAGAGGGTGTTTGGAAAGTCAGCCCCGCAGGGGCGCAGGCATAAAGCCTGGGGTTTTAACCGGTTTTAACCCCAGGAACCGAGCCGCGCCCCACCATCGCAAGCCCCGAAGGGGCGTAGGCGGCCAGGACCGGGCAGTCTGCCTGCGCCCCTTCGGGGCTCTTGGAGGAGTCTCTCGCTCCGACCTGGGGTTGAAACCCCAGGCTTTATGCCTGCGCCCCCTGCGGGGCTGACTTTCCAAACACTCTCTTAGAGTTCCTCTTTACCCCCTGCAAACCCCCAGATACCCCCCCGCCGTGAAGCCCGGGAACACCTGGCTCACCTGCGGATTGCCCAGCCGGCGCTCGAGGACCTCGCTGAGGATCGTGCGGTAGTCGGTCGTCACCGCCAGGTCGCCGGGATCGGCGAGGGCCTCCGGCGCCAGGGTGGGCCAGGAGCCGTAGACCTTCCGGCCGTTAATGCCGCCCCCCATCAGGAACATGAAGCTGGCGG
>DASWQX010000979.1:0-4286 GCA_036403495.1 Thermoanaerobaculia bacterium | reverse complement strand
GAGCGGCGCCGAGCAGGAGAATTCCCAGGAAACGTCCCGACGCATGGACACCATGGACTGCTCTCATGTCGCTCCTCCTTGGGTGTGCGGACGGAAATCGTATCGCTAATCGTCGATATTACACCCAGGAGGGCGGCAGGTTGCCGCCCGGGTGTCCCCGTCACAGGATTTGGCGCGGGAGGAGGAGGAAACGTTACGGGTGGGCCCGCGCCGAGGCCGCCGTGCCGCGGAAAATCGAGAGGTAGGCCTCCAGAGCCTCCAGGGCGAGGCGGTCGGCGGGGGTGTTGACCACGCGGACGCCGCCGCGGCGCAGGTGGCGGGAGAGGCGGCGGTTGGCGAGCTGGACTCCCAAGCTCGCCACCTGGGCGAAGGCGGCGGCCGGGGTGGCGGGCGGATCGGCGGCCAGCGCCCGCAGCTCGGGGTCTTCCAGGTTGAGCAGCAGCGCCCGGTGGCGGCGGCCCAGGCGCAGCAGCGATTCGCGCAGCAGCTCGGCCGCCGCGAGGTCGACCACCGAGGTGAAGAGCACCGCCGTGGCGCTGCGCGGCTCGACGGCGAAGGTCGCCTCGGCCGCGAGGTCGTAGGCCGGCTCGGCGAGCCGGGCCTCGAGATCGTAGAGCGACGCGTAGGCGAGGGCGGCGCCGCGCCCGCCCGAGCGGACGCGCACAGTGCGCAGCACGCGGTCGGCGAAGGCGACGATCGTCACCTGGTCGCCGCGCGCCGCCGCCACCCGGGTGAGCGCCAGGGTGGCCGCCACCGCGTAGTCGAGCTTGCTGCGGCGGCCGTCCATGGAGGCCATGGCCCGGGCGCAGTCGAGCAGGATGACCAGGCGGGCGCTCCGCTCCCAAGTGTCCTCGCGGGTCACCGGCCGTCCGTGGCGGGCGGTCGACTTCCAGTGGATCTTGGCGATCGGATCTCCCGGCAGGTACAGGCGCAGGGCGTAGGGCTCGGTCCCCACGCCGTGCAGGCGCTGGGGGATCTGTCCCATCCGGCGGCGCTGGGCGAGCGCCAGGAGCTGCCCGACCTCCCCCTCCCAGCGCACCTGGGGGTAGACGCGCACCGACTCAGGGCGCAGCAGGTCGCGCTGCGCCCAGGCGAGCTTCCAGGGACCGAGGACGCGGGCGGTGAGCGGCCCCGCCGCGTGCTCCCCCCGCCGCCGCGGGATCAGGGTGTAGTCCCAGCGGAGCTCGCCGCGGACCTCGACCGTGCGGCGCAGCGGCCCGGCTGCCAGCCCCGGATGGAGCCCCTCGCGCAGGATCGCGGTCACCGGTCGCCGCGCCCCGGCCGCCGCGGACTCGAGGGTCACCGCGACCTCCGCCGGAGCCTCCTGCACCAGCAGGGGGGGCCAGCGCCGGGAGGCCGTCAGCGGCGTGCGGACGGCGCTCCGGAAGTCCACCAGCGCCGCCAGGACGACCCCCAGGTCGAGGGCGAGCACGGCCCAGGCCAGCCGCTCGTCGAGGAACGAGGCGACGAGCAGGAGGGTGGCGAGCCCCAGGAGCTGAAAGCAGCGGACAGCGGGCATGCGAGCGTTCCGGTCACTCCGCTCAGTGGGGCACGGGCACGGCCGCCGCGGCGCTCTCCAGGACCTGCCGCGGGGTGAGTCCTTCGAGCTCCGACTCGGGAGTGAGGATCAGCCGGTGGGCCCAGCAGGGAACAAGCAGCCGTTTGAGGTCGTCCGGCACCAGGAAGTCCCGCCCTTCGAGCAGGGCACTGGCGCGGCCGGCCTCGAGCAGCGCCAGGGCGGCGCGCGGCGAGACGGGGAGGTCCACCTGAGGGGCGCGGCGCACGCCGGCGGCGAGTTGGCCGAGGTAGGCCAGCAGCTCCTCGGCGACGTGGACGCGGCGCGACGCCTGCCGCAGCGCCTGCGCCTCGCCGGGCGCCAGCAGCGCCCCCGGCAGGCTGCCGCCCCAGTCGAAGAGCTCTCCGGCCACCGCCTGCCGGTAGAGGTCGAGCTCGGCCTCAGGGGACGGGAGGCCCATCTCGATCCGCACCAGGAAGCGGTCGAGCTGCGCCTCGGGGAGCGGGTAGACCCCCTCGAACTCGATCGGGTTCTGGGTGGCGATGACGAAGAAGCCGGGCGCCAGGGCGAGCCGGGCACCGTCGATCGTCACCTGCCGCTCCTGCATCGCCTCGAGCAGCGCCGACTGCGTCTTGGGGGGCGTACGGTTGATCTCGTCGGCCATCAGGACGTCGGTGAACACCGGCCCGCGCAGCAGGCGGAAGGAGCCGGTGGCGGCCTCGTAGACGTTGGTGCCGAGGACGTCGGCCGGCATCAGGTCGGGGGTGAACTGCACCCGGTTGAAGCCGGCACCCAGGGCGGAGGAGAAGGCGCGGGCGAGCAGGGTCTTGCCCACTCCCGGCACCCCTTCGAGCAGCGCGTGGCCGCCGGCCATGTAGGCGACGAGCAGGGTCTCGATCGCCGCCCGCTGGCCGAGGACGGCGCCGCCCAGCGCGTCGGCGAGCTCGCGGGCGGCCGCGATCAGGCGCTCGGTGGGGACGGCGGAAGTGGATTCAGGGCTCGGATTCATGCGGCGGTCTCCCGTTCGGTTTCCCTTTCAAGATCGGCGACGGCGGGCGCCTCCAGCGGCCGTCCCCGCCGCCGCTCCGCCACCTCCCGTGCCAGCGCCACCAGCTCGCGGGGACCGGCGTCGGCGGCGCGGAGATCGAGACCGGCGGGGAGGTCGGCGCCCGGGTCGAGCTCCCGCGCCCGTTCGAGCAGCCGGACCGCCGCCTCGCGGTGGTGGCCGAGGCGGTGGTGGAGGGCGCCCAGACCGAGCAGGAACGCCCCCGTCGAGCCGGTTACCGGGGGCGTCTCGTTCCAGGCCGGCCCGAAGCGGCGGGACAGCGTCCAGAGCGCCACCAGATAGAGGACGGCGAGGTGGATCAGGACCAGGTCGAGAGCCCGGCCGAGGGGCGCGGACTCAACCGGCCCGCCGCCGGTCAGCCCGTGATGATACTCGTCGAACGTCCAGCGGTCGCCGAGCCGCCGGCGCAGGGTCTCCAGCAGGGCGGCGTTGCCGGGGTGGCCGGAGTCGCCCAGGCGGGCGTTGGCGAACGTGTCGACCGGCAGGACCCAAATCCGCCCCCGCCCCCGCGGCACGACGCTGATGACCTCCCGCCCCCCCGGCCCCGCGAAGAGGTTTCCAGCCCCCTTCGGCAGCTCCGGGGTCCAGCGGGGCGCCCAGACCTGGACCGGCGCGGCGGCGCCTGCGAGCCGCCGGAGGTCCCACTCCTGGCGGGCGAAGCGGCTCCAGCGCAGGGGATTCAGGGTGACCTTGCGCGCCTCGCGCAGCGGCAGCCCCAGGGCTTCCAGGGCCACGATCTCGCCGACGTTGCCGAGCTGGCCGGAGTAGGCGACGACGAGGTCTCCGCCGCGGCGGAGGTGCCGTTCGAGCGGCTCGACGATGTCGGGAGTGGCGCCGCGCTGCCAGGGGAAGGCCAGCACCAGCACGCCGCCGTCCTCGAAACCGTCGAGGGGCTGATCGAGCAGGCGCGTGCGCACGCCGCGGGCTTCCAGATAGCGCCGCGCCGCGAGCCAGCCGTCCGGCCCGCGCGAGAGCGAGCTCCCCCGCGCCTCACCCCCGCTCGCGAGCTTCCAGGCGACCGCTCCCAGCAGGACCACGCCGGCCGCGATCAGGAGCGGCCGGAGGAGAGCCGGACGCCTCAAGAGAGCGCCTCCTCCAGCCGGCCCACCAGCCGCCGCACATCCTCGACCTCCGGACGCCGCGGTCCGTAGATCAGCCGGTCAAGGGCGCGGACCAGCGGCGCCAGATCGGCGTGGGTTGCGTGCGCCAGCAGATCCCGGCTCGTCCAATCCGGCTCGGCCCGGTCGCCGGCGAGCGAGCGGGCCAGCCACCACCAGGCGGCTTCCAGGGCCTCGGCCGCCCAGCCCGCCGCCAGGCGGCGCTCGAGCTCGGCGCGCCAGACGGCGGCGTCCCGGTTCCCGGCAGGAGGGGGCGCCCCCGCGATACGGCTCTCCGGCCGCGGCCGCCGCGCCCGGCGGAGCCGCGGCAGCAGGGCCCGGACGAGCAGCAGCGCCGCCGCGAGAGCCGCCGCGCCGGCGAGGACCAGGAACGCTCCCCGGGAGAGGTGGAGCATCCGGGAACCGCGCAGGAGCGCCTGGAGGATCGCCTCCCGGACGGCGCGGCCGAGCTCGCCGAGGTAGGAGCTGGCGGGCGGCGCCGGGGTCCGGTCGACCCCCGCGAGGGCGCGCTCCAGGAAGGCGCGATCCGCAGGCGCAATCGGTCCCAATGCGGGTCCCAGGGCGGGAGGAGCGCCGGGAGGGATCA
>DASWQX010000978.1:0-6284 GCA_036403495.1 Thermoanaerobaculia bacterium | reverse complement strand
CGAGACGTGGCCGATGCGGCCGGCCACCCCCGCCTGCTTGACGGCGGCCACCGTTTCGCCGCCGCCGATTACCGAGAAGCCCGCACAGCCGGCCAGCGCCTGCGCCACCTCGCGGGTGCCGGCGTCGAAGGGGGGCTTCTCGAAGACTCCAAGGGGGCCGTTCCAGAACAGGGTGCCGGCGCGGGCGATGGCCGCCGCGAACGCCCGCCGGGTCTCCGGCCCCACGTCCACCGCCTTCAGGCCGGCGGGGATGCGGTCGGCCGCCACGGTCTCGATCCGCCCCGGGTTGCCGAGGTCGTCGGTCACCACCACGTCGCGCGGCAGCAGCACCTCGGTCCCCCGCGCCTTGGCGCGCGCCAGGATGTCGCGGGCGACGTCCAGCCGGTCGGGCTCGAAGAGCGACGAGCCGAGCTCGTACCCCTCGGCGGCGAGGAAGGTGTTGGCCATGCCGCCGCCGAGCAGCAGCAGGTCGAGGCGGGGGAGGAGGTTCTCCAGGGTGTCGATCTTCCCCTCGACCTTGGCGCCGCCGAGGATCGCCGCGAACGGGCGCGCGGGCTCTCCCAACAGCCGGCCGAGCGCCGTCACCTCGCGCGCCAGCAGCCGCCCCGCCGCCTTGTGGGCGAGCCGCTCCGGCACCCCGACCACCGAGGCGTGCGCGCGGTGGGCGCTGCCGAAGGCGTCGTCCACGTAGACCTCGGCGAGGGCCGCCAGCCGCTCCGCGAAGGCGGGATCGTTCTTCTCCTCCTCGGCGTGGAAGCGGAGGTTCTCGAGCAGGACCACCTCACCGGGGCCCATGCCGCGGACCAGCGCCTCGACCTCCGGGCCCACGCAGTCGCCGGCGAAACGGACCGCCTGGCCGAGCAGGGGGACCAGGGCCTCGGCCACCGGCTGCAGCGTGTAGCGCGGGTCCGGCTTCCCCTTCGGCCGGCCGAGATGGGAGGCGAGGATCACCACCGCCCCCGCGGCCGTGAGCTCGCGGAGGGTCGGCAGGGCCTCCTCCAGCCGGGTGCCGTCCAGGACCTTGCCGTCGGCCAAGGGGACGTTGAAGTCCACGCGCACGAAGACGCGCTTGCCGTTCAGGGCGCCGAGCCCGAGATCGTCCAGGGTCCACAGGTCTGCCATGGCGTCGCTCCCCCTCCTCGTAAGGCGCGAAGTTTAGCAGGGGTGTCCCGCCGTGGGCGTTCCTGGCACTACTATCGTGGAGTACTCTTGTCTCTCCCGCTTGACACTTCCCTCAAGCGTTGTTACGAAACGAATCCGAAGCAGGAGGATAACCCCATGGCCGAAATGGGAAAGTATTGCAAGGCATACTTGGCGAAGCAGTTCCGGGAGTACCCGCACTGGAGCGAGAACGCCGCCAATGTTCGCAAGGAGAAGAAGGAGGTCGACGGCAAGGAGATCGAGGTCGACCGCAAGCTCGACGACGACTCGATCCTCTACCTCCAGGAGAACTACGTCGTCACCGACGGCATCTTCAAGGACCAGAACATCATCTTCGACAACGTCACCGACGAGTGGAAGGAGTTCTGCCACGGGACGCTGGCCTTCGAGATCCCGGTCTACGAGCCGATCGAGATCAAGCACGCCGAGCCCGTCGAAGCCCCGACGACCAACGGCTGAGCCTCCGCGACGCGTCTGGATCGCCGCCCCGCGAGCGATCCAGGCCCGAGTCGGAGCCTTCCCTACCGCGGTCCGCGTCTCCCGTACCGAAGTCGAAGGCCCCGGATCCAGGTCGGGACGTTCCAGACCGCGGTCGGAGCGTTCCCCACCGGAGTCGGGAGCTCTCCCACCTGGGTCCGCATCTCCCGCACCGCGGTCGGAGAACCCGCACCGGGGTCTGGAAGTCTCGGACCCCGGTTTGGAAGGCTCTGACCCTGGCCTGGAACGCGCGTTAGACTCCCTGCCCATGACCCACCCGCTCGTCCTCGGCATCGAGACCTCCTGCGACGACACCGCCTGCGCCCTGCTCGACGGCGACGGGCGGGTGCTCTCCTCGGTCGTCTCCAGCCAGCTCGCGGCGCACCGCCCGTACGGCGGCGTGGTGCCCGAGATCGCCTCGCGCGAGCACCTGGCCAACTGGCCGGCGGTGAGCGAGGAGGCCCTGGCGCGGGCGGGCGTCGCCTGGAAGGATGTCGAGGTGGTGGCCGCCACGCGCGGTCCGGGACTGGTCGGGGCTCTTCTCGTGGGGCTGTCGATCGGCAAGGCGATCGCCTTCGCCGGCGGCCGGCCGTTCCACGCTGTCCACCACCTGGAAGGGCACCTCTACTCCCCCTTCCTGCGGGCGCCGGGCGATCCGGAGGCTCCCGGCCTGCCGCCGGACCGGTTCGTCGGCCTCATCCTCTCCGGCGGACACAGCGGGCTCTTCGCGGTCGCGGACGGTGCGGTGGCGACGCTCGCCGAGACCCGCGACGACGCCATCGGCGAGGTCTTCGACAAGGTGGGCAAGCGGCTCGGCCTCCCCTATCCGCAGGGACCCCGGGTAGACGAGCTGGCCGAACGGGGCACCCCCGAGGCCCGGCGCTTCCCGGTCTCCCGCTTCGGCGACACGCTCGACTTCTCCTATTCGGGCCTGAAGAGCCAGGCGCTCCTGGAGATCGAGCGCCTCGAGCGCACTCTGGGGCCGATCGAGCTCGGCACGGCCGAGGAGGTCCCCCAGCCCGTCCTCGACCTCTTGGCGGCCTTCCGCGAGTCCGCCGTCGGCCAGGTCCTCGACCGCCTGGACCGCCTCCACGCGCGGCAGCCTTTCGAGCTGCTGGCCGTCTCCGGGGGCGCCGCCGCCAACCGCCTCCTGCGCCGCCGCCTCCCCGCCTGGGCTGAGAGCCACGGCGTCGACCTCCGCCTCGTGCCGCTGGTCTACTCGGGCGACAACGCCGCCATGATCGCCAACGCGGCGCTCCTCCGCCACCGCCGCGGAATCCAGGATGACCCCTTCGCCGCCGAAGCCGAGAGCCGGATTCCGCTTTAAGAAGGGTGGGATCGGAGCATGTAGAGACGTTCCCAGCCCGTCCACGACACCCTGGGCAGTCCACGGAGACGGCGGGACGTCTCCGCCGAAGGGCTGGACGTCGCCGTCGGCAGCACCTCTCTGGTCTGGCCAAGACTCGTCCAGACTCAAAGCGGCCCAGCCGTTCGGCTTTGCGGTTGCCCTCCCGCGGAAGGTGGTAAACGGGGCTGGATGCCCTCCGGCGGAGACGTCCCGCCGTCTCCGTGGCCTGCCCAGGGTGTCGTGGACGGGCTGGGAACGTCTCTACACAGACTTTGGATACTGCATTTTTCCGAATGAACATCGGCAAATTAAGCATTTCGCCGCCGATCGTTCTTGCACCTCTCTGTCAGAGGGAGTATCATCTCCAAACGAGGAGAGATGCCGAATGATCGACGACATCGACCGCCAGATCCTGAACATCCTTCAGCAGAACGCCCGAACGTCCAACGCCGAGATCGCCCGGCAGGTGGAGATGGCCCCCTCGGCCGTGCTGGAGCGCATCCGCCGGCTGGAGACCCGAGGGGTCATCCAGGGGTATGAGGCGCGGATCAACCCGGAGGCCCTGGGGCTGAACATCCTGGCCTTCGTCTTTGTCCGCTCGACCGATTTCGACGGCGAGGCGAAGACGGCCGAGCTGCTCTCCCAGATCCCGGAGGTGCTCGAAGCCCACCACATCGCGGGCGAGGACTGCTTCCTGATGAAGGTGCGGGCGCGCGACACCAAGAGCCTGGGGCGGCTGCTGCGCGACCGCATTGGCTCGACCGGCGCGGTGGAGTCGACCCGCACCACGATCGTCCTGGAGACCGTCCGCGAGAGCGCGCGTCTCCCCTTGAGCTTGCCGCGGCCGGCGGAGGAGGCGACCGATGACTGACGCAAAGAAGGCGCGCGCATCCATGCTCCAGGTGGCGATCGCGCTCGGCGCCGTCTACCTGATCTGGGGCTCGACCTACCTCGCGATGCGCTTCGCGATCGAGACCATCCCGCCGTTCCTGATGGCGGGCGCCCGCTACTTCACCGCCGGCACTCTGCTCTACGCGTGGAGCCGGTTCCGCGGCGCGCCCCGGCCGAGCCTCGTCCACTGGCGCTCGGCGGTCCTCGTCGGCGCCCTGCTGCTGCTGGCCGGCAACGGCGGCGTGGTCTGGGCCGAGCAGCGGGTCAGCTCAGGGTTGGTGGCGCTGCTGGTCTCCACCGAGCCGCTCTGGATCGTGCTGATGGTCTGGCTCCGCGACCGCCGGCAGAAGCCGGGAGGGCGGGTGGTCGCCGGGCTGCTGCTCGGCTTCACCGGCTTGGTCCTGCTGGTGCGGCCGAGCCATGCGGGGGGCCTGGATCCCCTCGGCGTCGTGGCGGTGATGATCGCCTCGCTGTGCTGGGCCTTCGGCTCGCTCTACGGCCAGCGGGCGAAGCTCCCCGACTCCCCGCAGCTCACCACCTCGATGCAGATGCTCTGCGGCGGCTCCCTGCTCTTCCTGGCCGGCCTCGGCACCGGCGAGACCTCGCACTTCGCGCTCGCCCAGGTCTCGACGCGCTCGCTCCTCGCCCTCGCCTACCTGATCGTCTTCGGCGCCATCGTCGCCTTCACCGCCTACGTCTGGCTCCTGCGCACGGCCCCGCCCGTGCTGGTCTCCACCTACGCCTACGTCAACCCGGTCATCGCCGTCTTCCTCGGCTGGGCCCTGGCCGGCGAGCCGTTCACCAAGGGGACGCTGATCGCCGCGGCGGTGATCCTGGTTGGCGTGGCACTGATCTCCAGCGCGCAGGGGAAGAAGGAGGGAGAAGAGGAGCGGCCGGCTGCGGTGGAACCCGGGCCGGTTGCTGAGGAGATGATTGAGGAGGAAGAGGCGGAAGTCTGCGCCTCGCGGTAGAAGGATGACGATTCCTAGGTGGCCCTTTCAAAAGGGTGCGCTGCATCGGATTCAATATATTTCCGCGCCAGGTTTCGGATCGACGCCGCCTGATCGGTGCGAACTTCGAACTCGGTAGCGAGAAACTGAGAAAGAAAGCCCTTTTCTATGTGTGGGTTGTTTAAGGTTGCTCCTCGCTCAGAGATATATTTCGCCCTCAATCTTAGAATTGCAAGCATGCCTTGTGCAGAAATCATTGGCTTCCCGGCGACCACAATGTCCGGAGCCTTCGCATACTGCTCCGCGGACCATTGCCTCTTGTGCAGACGCTTTGCGTCCTCAATGGAATAGGCCGGCTTCGATCCGCAAACGGCAGCCAAGTCTTCCAGAGTGAGATTTCCCGCGGATCGCTCCGCGAGGATGTAGTCGGGTCTGACCTTGTCATCGATAGCTTGAATCCAGGGAGCAAGTTGTGCCGGACTGAGACAGAGGCATGTCGCCAGCTTCAGGCCTCCCGTGGCGTAGTAACCGATCACCCAGAACATTCCGCGCCACTTTCGCACGTGTTCGATACCGACGTCCCGGGCGGTTGATACGCTTCCCCCAGTGGTCGATTTCACCTCCACATCGATGCGGAAGCGCCCTGATGCCGGGGTATCGACGAAGAAGAACGCATCGGTCCCGCTGCGCTCATGGGCAGGGTCCCATTCCAGATTGAACAGGCGGCAGAGCTCACGCTCTCGCTGGTCGTCTTGAACGGACACCGTTGAAACTATGCCCCGAGTGCGGCCAGGACGGCCTTGGCGAGATGGTAGGCAGCGGGCGGAGCCACCGAGTTTCCGAGCTGGCCGAGAGCCTGATAAACGGCACCCTCGAACCGCCATGACTCAGGGAATCCCTGGAGTACGGCGCAGTCGGCGATGGAGAGGCGCAAATGACCGTTTTCTGGCGGATACGCCGCCGCCCGCTCTCGGGACCGCTGCACACCGTTGGGCCAGATTCCGAGCTTGTGCCACGCAACGAGAGAAGCTCGGCTGTTGACGACGCCGGTCGTGTTGCGGGGGCCGGTGAATCCCGATCGCAAAGTAGGTGCCAATGCGTCAAAACCATTATGCGGCAGACCCAGGGACCAGCGGGTCAGGTTGGCATCCCGAAGACCGGAGGAAGTTGCTCCGGGGGCTGAATATGTGGGGATCGGCTCCCTGAAACGCTGTGAATCTCTCTTCCGTCGGAAGCCTACGAATATGACTCGTCTCCGAGTCTGTGGAACGCCGAAGTCGCTGGCGAGGAGCAGAAACTGTCGAATTTCATAGTGCTCGCCCAGGGGGGCCGTGACGTGGGTTCGAACGAAGGATGCGAACTTGGGATCCAGCAGGCCGGGCACGTTTTCGGCTACGAACGCGGCTGGCCTGACAGCTAAGACGCACCGAATGAATTCTGACCACATGTTGCGGGGA